>CANNJE010000224.1 GCA_947504605.1 Chitinophagaceae bacterium | reverse complement strand
GAATATATCTTATATTAATTGTGACAGTTTTTTTCGTTTAATGTATTTTCCATTTCCTTTTTCAACCAAACATTTTCCATCTGCTACTACTATTTGTCCCCTCAATAAAACGGTTTTGCATTTACCGGTCAGCTTCCAACCTTCGTAACCAGAATAGTCTGTATTCATATGATGTGTGGATGCGCTGATTTGATGTTCTTCATTGGGATCAAACAATACAATATCCGCATCTGAACCTGGCGACAGACAACCCTTCTGCGGAAACATGCCAAATATTTTTGCAGGATTGGTAGAAAGAACCTCTACAAACTTATTAAGGGTTATCCTTCCTTTTCTTACCCCTTCACTGTATAATAATTCTACCCGATGTTCTATGGCAGGATGGCCATTGGGTATCTTTGAAAAATCATCCTTACCCATTAATTTTTGTTCCCAGGTAAAAGGACAATGATCGGTTGCCACTACCTGAATCAGTCCCTGATTAATGCCTGCCCATAAGGCCTCCTGGTCTTTCTTTTCTCTCAATGGTGGACTCATGACCCATTTAGCTCCTTCAAAATTTTGTTGATACAAAGAGGCATCCAGCAATAGGTATTGAATACAGGTTTCCGCAAATACCTTTTGATTACCCCTGTTATTGTTGCGCACGGCATTTAAAGCACCTTCACAGGTCATATGTACAATATAGCCCGGGCAACCTGTGTATCCTGCAATACCGGCAAAACGTTCGGATGCTTCTGCCTCTGTAATTTCGGGTTGAGATAAATAATGATAAATGGGTGCAAGATTTCCTTCGGCTTTATTTTTTGCAATTAAGAAATCAATCATATCGCCATTGGTAGCATGCACAGATACCATTCCTCCACGCTCTTTAACTTCATTCATCAGTCCAACCATCTGCTTATCATCTATCATCAAAGCTCCTTTATAAGCCATGAATATTTTGAAAGAACTAATACCCTCTTTTTCTATCAGGTCAACAATTTCTTTACAGGTATTTTCATTAAAATCGGTAACCGCCATGTGAAAACTATAATCTCCCACAGCATTTCCATTGGCACGTCCCTGCCACTCATGGTAGGCTTCATAAAGAGAATGCCCTTGCTTTTGCAAGATAAAATCTATGACAGTAGTAGTGCCCCCATGCAATGCAGCACGGGTGCCTGTTTCATAATTATCGCTGCTATAAGTGCCCATAAAAGGCATTTCCAGATGAACATGTGGATCGATGGCTCCCGGAAAAGCCAGCAAGCCTGTTGCATCTATTACTGTATCAGCATTCATATTCAAATTTTCTCCGATAGCAGCAATCCTTTCACCCTCGATAAAAATATCACCGGTAAAATTTTCTGCTACTCCAATAATATGGGCATTCTTAATTAATATAGACATCCTTATTCAATTTCTGGGGTTACTAAATTTATTTTAGCTGTTGTAGTATTCCGCATTAAAAAATAGTAAAAAATACCACTTACAAAAAAACCAACAAACCAGGCGTAATGATACAGGTCTGAAATCCAAACGGGAAAAACTGTTGCTGAAACCAATTTTACCTGTAATAAAAAGCCGGGAATATTTGGAATAATTCCGACAAGCAAAGAAATGATGGCAATCGTATTAAATCCTTTGCTGAAAGTATATTGCCCATTGTGCCGATATAGTTCATCTACCTGCAATTGTTGCTTTCTGATAAAATAATAATCTGCAATCATAATGCCTCCTACCGGTCCTAGTAAACTAGAGTAAGCAATAAGCCAGGTAAAAATATATCCATTGGGATCTGCAATTAATTTCCATGGCAAAATAAAAATTCCGATTAGGCCTGTGATGTATCCCCCTGTTCTGAAATTAATTTTCTTTGGCGAAAGATTAGAAAAATCATTGGCCGGACTTACAATATTGGCAGCGATATTGGTGGCCAATGTAGAAATAGCAACAGCAATCATCGCCAGGCTAACCAGTAGTTTATTTTCAAATTTACCGGCCAGTACAACCGGGTCCCAAATGGTCTCTCCATAAATAATAAAAGTAGCGGAAGTAACTACCACACCTATAAAAGAAAACAAGGTCATGGCGGGAGGAAGCCCAATGATTTGTCCGTTAATTTGTGCCTTTTGGGATTTTGCATAACGGGTAAAATCAGGGATGTTTAGGGATAGCGTGGCCCAGAAACCAACCATACCTGTTAATGCAGGAAAAAAATAGGCCCAGAATGCTGCACCCGTTAATTTTGAAGGCTGAGACAGAATGGGTCCTAAACCATGTCCTGCATTAATTGCCCAAAATAATAGTGCCAGTGCTGCAAAGGGTAAAAAGAATGCTTTGAAAACCAATAATTTTTTGATGCTATCTACACCCAGGTATACAACCAACATATTCAATAACCAGAAAAGGAAAAAACATATAGCAGGTCCGGTTTGTAATCCTAAAGAAACAGGAAAAATTTGAGGTAAGGTTCCTAATGCAGGAATCCAAAGTTTCATCATTTGAAAAATAGCAAACCCTCCTATCCATGTTTGAATCCCAAACCATCCACAGGCAACAATGGCCCTGAGCATCGCAGGAATATTTGCACCAATCGTACCAAAACTTGCTCTTGCAAAAACAGGAAAAGGAATCCCATATTTTGCACCTGCATGGCCATTTAAAATCATGGGAATTAAAACAACCGTATTACCAATAAAAATAGTAAGGATAGATTGCCACCAATTCATACCGCCTTCGATCAATGAACTGGCAAGCATATAGGTAGGAATACATAAACTCATGCTTATCCATAAAGCTGCATAATGCCAGGTACCCCAGGTTCGGTTGTTTTGTGGAATGGGTGCAAGGTCTTCATTGATGAGCGAAGAAGATGCATTTGTTACTTGTTGGGTTGCTGACATATTTGTTTTTGATATAGGAATATAAATATAATAAAGCGCTGGTATAGTATTGCACTGGCAATAGCATTCTTTTTACTTAAACAATATTTTCATCTGCAATTAAAATGGCTTCGCT
>CANNJE010000223.1 GCA_947504605.1 Chitinophagaceae bacterium | reverse complement strand
TATAGTTCGACAATTCACCGATACTCTCCACTAAACAAAAAAATCACTTAATTGTGATTTTTTCTGTTTACAGGATAAATTTTGAGATGGCTAGAGCGTCCCGAAAGCATTCGGGAAGGTCGTCGGTTCGACCCCGATACGCTCCACTAGAGGGCCGGGCAACATCAATATCTATGATTTGGTGCCCGGTTTTTATTCGTTAAAACAATTGTCTGTATTAAGTTTCATAGAAAACAGCCTCATTTGAATATGGAGTTCGACTTTCTTATGACAGACTATCGTTTTTTGGAAAAAGTCGAACCCTTTAAAGGTCTTTTAGTCATTTGATAGCAATTCCATCAACCTGTAATTGATATAATAGGTTGTTCTACCAATTTTTTGAGTAGTCACAATTTTGGCTTCAGTAAGTTTTTTCAACCACGATGAGGCGGTTTGACGATGGGCAATTTTTTTCTTTTCCAACAACTCAATTTTTAGATATGGCATCGTAAACATCAGTTGCAATAGTTCATAGCTGAACGAAGAGCCGAGCGTTTGTTTCATTCGATTTTCATATTCATCTTTCAGTAACAGCATACTTCTTATTTTTTTAGTTGTGAGTTGTGCCGTTTCTATCAATGCGGTCAGCATATACATTACCCAGTCATGCCAGTTATTTTTTTCAGTCACTTCGCTTAATAATTGGTAGTATTCCCTTTTATACTTTACAATGTAGGAACTGAGATACAAAACGGGTTGAGATAATAATTCCTGCTGTACCAAGTATAATGCATTTACAATACGGCCAGTTCTACCATTACCATCTGCAAAAGGATGTATGGCCTCAAACTGGTAATGGATAAAGGCCATTTTTATCAATGGGTCTAAAAGCGAACTATCGGAGTCGTTAATAAATTGTTCCAATGCAGTTAGCTTTTCTCTTAATACCTCTTCACAGCAAGGTGGGGTATATATAACTTCCCCGTTGATTGCATTTTTCAGTGCTGTGCCTGGATTGTTCCTGATGCCTGATTCATTTTGTTTAATTGTTTGAACGATCTCAACCATCGTATTAATCTGCAGCAAATTCTTTTGTGATTTCATTTTTTCCAATCCTACATATAAAGCCTCCCTGTAACTTAAAACTTCTTTTGCCGCATGACTAGTTGTAGCTTCTTCTGTAGCAGCTTTGTATAATTCATCCTGTGTGGTAACTATGTTTTCAATAGCCGAGCTGTTCTTACTTTCCTGAAGTACGATAGTATTGATCAATAATTTAGGATCGGGTAATGAGGTACATAAGCCATTTAATTCACCTAAATACCGGGCAGCTTTTGTCAACTGCTTCAGTATTTCCGGTGACTCTGTAAAATCTGTTGGCGGAAGGTTCGGCAGGTCATTAAAAGGGCTATTTCTGTTGTAACTCATTGATGTTAACATTTTTGCTGATTTTCGTCTTTTAACCTTAATTAGGATTAGGAGTTCGACATCATATTTAATTGATGACGAAAATATAGTTTAATTTCGACATTAATATGTTTTTATGTTGAAATAATTGGTAACAAGCAGTATATTAAGTGACTACAATTTTATAGGCCTGGGATATTAGGTGGGAATGATTATTCAAACGAATCTATTAGAAGTATAAGATCATCCAACAAAAGATTCGACATATGCCCGATACGCTCCACAAATCCGCAGAGAAATCTGCGGATTTTTTTATTACTACAATGGAGTATTGCATATATTTTGGTTGCGCTGTTTTTTAAAATGTACTTTAAACTATTTATATGAAAATGTTGTAACGCAGGATTATCCTGTTTATGTACTATTGTTTTTTTATGGTAAATTGAATCCACTATGGATACAAATAAAGCAGCCGCACTTACTGAAATAAAATTTTTAGAAGGTCCCCAAAGCAGGTGGAAAGAGTTGAAGTTTACCATTGAGGTTTTATTTGATTTTATTAAAGGGTTTCGGGCACTTCATTTTGCAGGTCCTTGTGTAACTATTTTTGGTTCTGCCAGGTTTAAGGAAGAACATTTGTATTATAAAAAAACGCAGGAGATAGCAGGCGAAATTGCTAAACTGGGGTTTACCATCATGACAGGTGGTGGCCCGGGCATCATGGAAGCTGCCAACAGGGGTGCAAAGGAAGTAGGAGGCAGAAGTGTGGGCTGTAATATTGTATTGCCCCATGAGCAGCAGCATAATAAATATCTTGACAGGTGGGTAGATATTAAATTTTTCTTTGTAAGAAAAACTTTGCTGATAAAATATTCTTATGCATTTATTGTAATGCCCGGTGGTTTCGGCACTTTAGATGAATATTTTGAAGCGCTTACCCTTATTCAGACAAAAATGATTTATGAATTTCCGATCATCATTTTTGACAAAAAATATCATCAAGATTTGATGGCACATATTGATATGATGAAAGAAAAGGGTACCATATCTGTGGAAGATTTAAAACTTTGTCTTTTTACCGATTCGGTTGAGGAAGCGGTAAAACATTTGCAGGAACACAGCATTAATAAATTTGGCTTAAAGGCCGAACAAAAACGCAGGGCTATTAAATGGCTTTTTGAAAGACCGTAAAAACTAAAAGCGGTACTTAATTATTAAGCATGCTGTAAATGCTATTGGCTGCATTAGAAGACGCATTGCCTCCGGCACTTAATAATTTTTTGAGCGCTGCATAATTTGTTTGCAGGGTTGCTTTTTTTTCTTCGTCCAACAATAGTTTCTTAAGTTCCTGAACCAGGTTGTTTGTTGTAAGTTCATCCTGTATCAATTCCTTTACTACTTCTTTATCCATGATTAAGTTTACAAGGCAGATATATTTTATCTTGATGAGGCGTTTTGCAATCTGGTAGGAGATGTTGCTTCCTTTGTAGCAAATCACTTCAGGGATACCAAATAAAGCAGTTTCCAATGTTGCAGTACCACTCGTTACAATTGCTGCATCTGATTGTGATAACAATTCGTATGTTTTATTTACAACGGATCCAACATTTGAATAGGGAGCGAG
>CANNJE010000222.1 GCA_947504605.1 Chitinophagaceae bacterium | reverse complement strand
TGTCGCTTGTAGTAAATTATGATAAACCTTTAAAGAATAAAAAAATATTACTCAATTTTGGCGGCTCTGGTATATATTCAAATACCCATAACAGGCTTAATACCGCTTTTATGAAAAAGCCTGAAAATATATTGGTTGGAAATACTTTACTGAGCAATGATTTTGAATTTTTTCAGTCTGTATTTACTGTCCGTGCTGCCGTGAGGTATGCGTTTACTGTCAATTTTTTTACAAATATTGGATTTCAACAAGAGTATGCCAATACCTCTTTTGATATCATTAATAATACCAATCATTACCGGAATAGTTATTTTAGTACCCTTCCATTTGTGAATCTTACCAAAAAATGGGATAGTGGGTATTCTATAACGGCTAGTTATAAACGCAGTATACAACGGCCGGGGATTGGTCAGTTGAATCCTTCTGTAGATTATTCTGATCCCTATAACAGCAGATTCGGTAATCCTTATCTGCAGCCTTATTTTTCAGATAATTTCGATCTTGCATTGGGGTATTGGAAAAAGAAATACAATGTTAATATATCGATTGGTTATAATGCTTTGCAGGCAATCTACAGTTCGATTAGGAGTTTGCAGGCCGATGGTAAAACATTTACTACCTGGCAAAATCTTAGTGGTCGAAAAGAATATGAAGCTTCCTTTTGGGGAGGGTTGAATATTGGTAAAAAAATAAAGGTGAATGGCAGTAGTCGTTATGCATTTAATGTGTATAGTTTGCACGACCGAACAGTGAACCGGTATAAAAATGCGGCTTCATTGAATGGTTCTTTAAATGCCAATTACCTGTATAATTCTCTTTTGAATGTAACAGCCAGTGTTACTTATAATAAGTTTGCCACCCCACAGGGGCATGCACGTAATAATGTGAGTATGACAGTAGGGATACAACAAAAACTGCTTAAGAAAAATCTTACCCTTGGCTTAAATATCGTAGATCCTTTTAGTCAGCAGGAGAACATCAATTTTATACAAGCCCCTAATTATAATTTAGAAAGTTACAGTAGTACGGTTAGCCGAAATATTAGGATTACTGTGGGTTACAACTTTAAAAAGAAGGTTGCAAAGAAAAAAAACTCAGGAGCTTTACCTATCGGCGACAAACTTAAAATAAACCTGCCTAAGGTTGATTAGATTTATTTCCCATTTTGTCTTTATTGTATTTTTCCGGTAAACATTCGTTTCAGCCATGTTTCTCCTGCAGGAGCTATCCAGCCGGAAACCAGTTGTTTTTTGGTTGTAATGCTATTGTCAAAATACCGGGTATTTTCATTGATAAAATTGTTTTCAATGGCATAGGGAATTTGAGAAAGTGGTAGCTGTTCAATTTTATCCTTGATAACAAAACTCAACATCTGTCTGTTAAACATATCAACATTGTATTTTCTTTCTATCTCCTGGATCATGTGAACAGAACTGTCTGTGCTGCATCCTCCAACTCCTGTAGAAGTTTCATCTGCCATTAAAACAATAAAACGGCCAAAGAATAAATTGGCAAATCCTTTTACCGGAGCCCCATGGCTTTTCCAATTGTTTACAAAATCTTGAAGTATTGTTTCCATTTCCAGGGCCTCACTAATGAAGAACAGTCTGCTGCTCTGGTAAATCCAAACTTTAGATTCCGGATTAAAATCTTCCGGTAAATGTTGCTGTATATCAAGATCCATATTGTGCAGTAATTTTTTAATTTTAAAAGGGTATTTTTCTACATAGATGCAGCCACCAGTTCTGCAATATCCAATACCATTACTTCGTCTTCTTTTTCTTTATTTTTCACACCATCTGTGAGCATGGTATTACAAAAAGGGCAAGCTGAAGCAATAATCGATGCGCCTGTTTCAAGGGCTTCGTTGCTGCGTTCTATATTGATACGGACGTCTCCTTTTTCTTCTTCTTTAAACATTTGTGCACCTCCCGCACCGCAGCAAAGTCCATTGCTACGGCATCGTTTCATTTCCACCAGTGCAACGTCCATCGCTTCCAATACTTTTCGGGGTGCTTCGTAAATATCATTGGCACGGCCAAGGTAACAACTATCGTGGTAGGTTATTTTTTTGCCTTGATAGACACCGCCCTCTTTTATTTTTATTTTGCCTTCGTCTATGAGTTGTTGCAAAAAAGTAGCATGATGAATGACTTCGTAAGTGCCGCCCAATTCGGGGTATTCATTTTTAAGAATATTAAAACAATGAGGACATGCGGTTACAATTTTTTTAATACCATACCCATTTAATATCTGGATGTTTTGGTAAGCCATCATTTGAAACATAAATTCATTACCGGCTCGGCGTGCAGGATCTCCGGTACACATTTCTTCTTTGCCAAGGATCGCATATTTTATTTTTACTTTATCCAGTATAGTAACAAAAGCTTTGGTGATTTTTTGCGCCCTTTGATCAAAACTACCTGCGCAACCAACCCAGAATAAAACTTCCGGATTTTCGCCATTCGCCATCATTTCTGCCATTGTTGGTACATGCATATAAATATGTTTGTAACAAAGTAAGTAAACATTTATGATGGATGTTTGCCGGGATGCATATATTTTTGCAAATTATTTAAATGCTATTGACAAATATTCTTAAAAAAATCACTAACTGGGAGGCTTGGCCTTTTAAACTAATATATGCTCCACTGGTGCCGATGTGGGCATGGAACATGTTGAAGTCGGGTGCTGTGTGGTATTTTACTTCCAGTAATCCAAAACTTACATTTGGGGGGATGGACGGGGAGCCTAAAAAGGAAATGTATGACCTGTTGCCTGAGCATCTTTACCCGGCAACCTTTAATGTAATGCCTGCAGATGCTTTTGAAAAAATTACGACTCAGTTAGCAGCTAAAAATATTGTTTATCCATTGGTGGTTAAACCCGAAGTGGGTTGTGCAGGCGTATTGTTTCGGGTCATAAAAAATGAGGCGGAGCTTAAAAACTATCATCAGCAGGTACCTGTTGAATATATTGTACAACAACTGGTGCTTTATCCAATGGAAGTGAGTGT
>CANNJE010000221.1 GCA_947504605.1 Chitinophagaceae bacterium | reverse complement strand
GCATTTTGTGCAATTGTATTGGATAAGGCCGCATAATAAGTTGCCGAATCTTTGTTGTTTGTTTCATGATAAAGTTTTGCCAGGCTAAGGGTAGCTTCGCAGAGTACATCGTCGTCATTAGCTGCTTTAAGATAATTGATGGCCGATTGAAAATTTGTAAGGGCAGCGGAATAATTATTTTGTTTAAAATTTGTCTGCGCAATACCTGTTAATGAAGTGCCAATAAAATCGCCTTCATTCAATTTAAAAGCAATCTGCAATGACTTGTCAAAATAGATAAATGCAGAATCGGCAATATTTAAATGATTATAAGTATCACCCAGGTTAAGTGTAATATAATAGGAAAGGTCATTTAGTCCGTTACTATTGATAACAGCATCTGATTTAAAATAATATTCTAACGCTTTGCGGTATTCTTCCTGTAAATTATAAACAGTGCCGATATTCATTAAGACACTGGCAAGGTTTCGGGGCATATTTCTTTTTTCTTCCAGTTGCAGTTTTTCAATATTTGATTGCAGTGCACGTGGGTAATTCCCCATTTTTGAAAATGTATTGGCCATAATACCCAAGGATCTAGATTGGCCTTCTATATAATGGATACGTTTTGACAAAAACAATGCTTGTTGAGAAACAAGCAAAGCACTATCTGTATTATAAATGCTCATTACATCGCCCAGTTTCCATAATAATTTTATCCTTATGGTATCTGATTTTTCAATTGAAAGTAGAGAAATCAAGCTATCAGCTTTTGTTTTTTGGGCATTAGCAGAATGGCTAAGAATAAAGCAAAAAGCAATAAAAATCCAAGTGGTCTGGTAGCTATATTTTTTATTAAGATTGTATTTTCCCATGCTTTTAGTTTTTTCGGAAAGTATTGTTAGGGACATTTATTTAATAATAACCATTGTATTTCTTGGGTAAATATATTTTTAATTTTCGGCTGTATTGCATTTTAGATATATATTAGTTAAATTTAAATTAAATTTAAAAACTCAACCTACTTTTATGAAATTAAAAATATTGCTATTGCTGTTCGTCATTTTTTGTGGTTTTCACAGTTATTCACAAACATTGTATGAACTCACGTATCATTTTCAGTTAAAAAATGGCAGAGAAAATTACAAGGCTTTATTGTTGCGTAATGAAGATGGGACAGGTACGATACGACTGGAATATTATGACCTTGATACCAAATGCAGGAATTTGGTTGAAATGAATATAGTGGAAAGCTATGGTGAAAATGAAGATGGGAGTGAGGATACTACCACCCTAATTTATGTAGGGCTTGATCAGAAATTGATACTAGGTAAAGTAATGTATAAGCCAGATCATTTTGTTTTTAAATTGAATCTGCAAACCAATTACTATGAACCTGATTTTGTTCTGTCCATCAATGATAATGACACAGAGGATATTGGGATATTGGATGATGCGGTATTGTTACAGCAGGAGGATCTAACCAAAGAACGTATTCTCCAATATTTTACTCAATCTGATGAAGTGTATCAGTGTCTTTTTGTAAATACGACCAGGGGTTTGAGTCCCGAGGAACAAAAAACGAATTTATTTCTGGTAGTAGTGGCTAATACAAATGATAAGTCTATTGGTAAAACCTGTGTCGTAGATAAAGATGCTACCCTAAAAACATTTAGCGAGATAGCTGAATTTTTAAAAATAGCATTTAAGCCGATTGTGATTGCAGGTGATGATTTTAGCAAAGCCAATGTAGACAAAGCGCTTAACTCATTAAGACCCGGCAATAAGGATATTGTAGTTTTTTATTACTCCGGT
Organism: Chitinophagaceae bacterium; assembly: GCA_947504605.1. Classification (GTDB taxonomy): domain Bacteria; phylum Bacteroidota; class Bacteroidia; order Chitinophagales; family Chitinophagaceae; genus Ferruginibacter. The sequence goes on along the minus strand of CANNJE010000221.1, from coordinate 1,267 downwards.
CATGGCTTTAATCAACCGGGTGATGGATATGGATATCCATTTATGGATTTGAGAGAGAAGTCTTATCAAACCATAGGAGGCGAGTTTACCATTAATATTGAAAACGTTTATAAAATTATAAAAGCAAAAGGAGCCAGGTTAAATCTTGTTTTAAGTGACTGTTGTAATAATTTGCCAGGACAAACCAGCGCAATCAGTCCACCTTTGGCCAGTACCCGCAGTTCTTCTATTGGTTGGGATTTACAAAATTGCAAATTGCTTTTTATGAGAGAACAGCCCATGTCATTATTGATGACAGCAGCACAAAAGGGAGAACTTTCAGCAGGCAATACCGAAATTGGTGGAATATTTACAAGTAATTTCAGAGAATCGATAGAAAAAAAAATAAGGCTTTTTGCCAGTGATGTTTCCTGGGATAATCTTGTAGTATCTACCCAAAGCCAAACCGTGGCAAGAGCCAATCGCAGTAACTGTGCAGAGGAAGGGCAGCCACAGATAAAATGTGTGCAGCATCCTGTTTATAAGTTGGAGGCAAAGTAAGGATGTATATAATTTAAATCTTGAAAAAAAATAGTCCCAGTTGGATATTTAGAATTGTCTTTGGTTGTTTTAACAGCAAACAAAGACAAATTAATATTAAAAATTTGTTTAGTAATGATTCCTGTTTCAATTTAACGCTGTAATTTTTACTCCAATATTTTTTATTCTTCACAACCTGCCCATGGCAAGGATGGCAGCGGGCAACCATTGCTGATCGGTCAGATAAATGCCCTGACCGCTGTTGGCAGTTTCAAATTCTAGCGCCAGCGCCACAATAGCAATATCGCCGCTTGCTGCCGGGCTGTTGAGCAGAAATTCCTGTACAGCAATGGGGTTCTCGTCATAACTAAAACGGTATTGCTCCATACAAAAACTATTTTGAGTACCCTTTTCCCGGAAGGGAGAAGTCAGCAGCATCATTTTAAGATTCACCTGTCGGGTGCGGGGAGGAGCCTGCAGGTCACGGGTAGGAATAAATGACGGCAGCTGTATTTTCACCTCTCCGTTACCGTTATTAGTCACCGAAATAGTGACGGCCAGGTAATTGCGCCAATCTGTTTCGCTGTTTAGCTGACATATGGAATTGGTTTTGGCCTGCAGGTCCCAGACCGGCAGCAATCCGTAGGTTTTATACTGCATGAGCATCCAGCCCCTGATTTCATTGTTTGTACTTCGGTTAAAAGGAAAGGGGAATTGTTTTTTCAGCATATTCGTTATAGAACTGCCG
>CANNJE010000220.1 GCA_947504605.1 Chitinophagaceae bacterium | reverse complement strand
TTTGAATCCATCGGAGATAAAAAATTCCGTGCCATTCAAACCTATGAGTGGCTATGGAAGAAAAATGCCCGTTGTTTTGACGACATGAGCAATCTTTCGCTCGAACTGCGAAAAAAACTGGCCGAAGAATTCGAATTTGTAGCACTCACCGTAGATGCCAGCCAGCACAGCAATGACGGCACTTTAAAATCCCGTTTCAAAACCTTTGACGGCCATTATATAGAAGGTGTTCTGATCCCTACCGAAAAAAGAAACACCGCCTGTGTATCTTCCCAAATCGGTTGCAGCCTCAGCTGTGCCTTCTGTGCCACCGGACTCATGGGCCGCAAACGCAACCTTGGTTTTGATGAAATTTACGACCAGGTAGCCCTGCTCAACGAAGAAAGCCAGCGGGTAAATGGCACCAATCTTACCAATATTGTTTATATGGGTATGGGCGAACCCCTCTTAAATTACAAAAATGTATTACAGTCCATTGAGCGCATCACCGCCAGCGACAGTATGAACATGAGCCCCAAACGCATCACCGTTTCCACCGCAGGGGTAGCCAAAATGATCAAACAATTGGGCGATGATAAAGTACGCTTTAACCTTGCCCTTTCCCTGCATGCCGCCACCGACGAAAAGCGCAACCGCATCATGGGCATCAACGAAACCAATAATATTGCAGCATTGGTAGAAGCCCTTAACTATTTTTACGACCAAACCAAAAACGATATCACCCTCGAATATGTTTTATTACAGGGCGAAAACGACAGTCTGGAAGACGCCGCAGAACTGGTAAAGGTTTACCGCAAAATTCCCACCCGCCTCGTAAATGTAATTGAATACAATCCCGTAGCTGGCATTCCATTTATAAAAACAGACGAAGACAGCACCCAGATCTTTACCGATTATTTAATGGCGCACAAAGTAAATGTAAGGGTTAGACGCAGCCGGGGAAAAGACATTGATGCAGCTTGCGGGCAGTTGGCAAATAAGGGATAATTATTGGGACTGCAATTAATCTGCTGCATATAGCCCACTATTGTATTGTCCTGAAATAGGTTGACTTCAAAAAATAGGATAAGTCAACTAAAAACTGGACAAAATGCTTTCAATCTTCCACGATCAACGTTAAACGTTAGACCTCTTTTCATTTTTTCGCTAACAGGTGAGCCATTGAACGGTGAACCATTAGACTCTTGAACCTTACCTCGCCCTCGCCTTGGTTGTCACAAGAAAAAATTTTTTCACTAAACAATGGAAATATTGGACAACCCTTTCTGTACAGGGAATATGCTCCGATTGGTTGTCTGGGGCAATTAAATCGTTTCCAAAAAATAGCACTTATAGTAACCCCGAATATGCAACAATGGACACTTTATTTCCGAATTAATAATATAACAGTAACAATTGGTTAATATACCAGATTTGTAAAAAAACTAATTTTACCTACAAATAAACGAATCCTGCCCCCTATTTAAAACCTGTCAAATTACGCATCCATAATTCCTTAAATTTTTCAGCATTATAAACATCATTATTACTGTTCCCGCTACTTGTAAAATGGGGCTCAATAATATTAAATATGACAAATCATTATTCAATAGGCAACAACAATGCACATTTTTAAAAAATTAAACAATATGAAAAAATTAATCTTAACTGTTTTCATCATACTAGGTACACTTGTTACAAAATGTTATAGTCAGGTTGTAATTGCCGACCCTGCTGTAAACACTATGAGAACAGTTAGCATTACTTCGCTACCGGTTAATGCGGACGCTATCCCAATCGATAGCATTATCAGTATAAAAATACCAGTCATCAATTATAACCTCAATAACCCTATTCCTTCGGGCACTTGCAAAATTAAAATTGGCCTTGGTTCTAAATTGATACTGGATCCCAGTTTTAATTTAAACACAGTAAATACAAGCAATTATTTTACCTGGACAGCCCTTGTTAGCGGTGGACAGCTTCAAATAACAGGCGACCTTATAGCAACTTTACCCGCCAATTATAAAGACACCGTCACTTTAAATGTGATGGGTTCAGTTCTTGGAAACTCAACCATAACGACGAATTTCCTGATAACAAATCATAATTCAATTGCTATTTTGTCTGACGAAAATGGTGCAAACAATAACACAGGATTACCTTATACAATTGTTGCCAAACCTGTCGGACCTGTACCCGTAACGTTTACTAAAGTATTTGCAACGAAAGAAAATTGTAACGTAAAAGTTAATTTTGACACCGAAAATGAAATTAATGTAAGCAGGTTCGAAATAGAACTAAGCAAAGATGCCCTTCATTATGAAAAAATTAGCGGGATCAATGCCAACAATAGTGGTAAATATTTTTACTCATTTGCCATAACAGAAAACATCAAAGCTGACCAAATCTTCATAAGAATTAAATCAATTGATAAGGATGATAAATTTCAATATAGTGAAACAAAGAAAATAGCAGGAACATGTTACGAAAAGAACCAGGCAGTTATATTATTCCCCAATCCTGTTAGCCAGGATGTAAAACAGATAGCCATTCAATCAAAGGATGTTTTTTTTAACGGTAATTATACCATACATATTTTAGACATGGCTGGCAAATTATTGGAAACCAAAAACATTCGTTTAACCAATACAAAACAGTTCAGTCTGGAAACAGAAAATTTGAGTAAGGGCCAATACATCATACAATTATTGAAGCAGGATGGAACACATAATATCAACCTGAAACTTCAAAAATTATAATACAATAAAAATTTGAAAGCAGCAGATGAATCATTGCTACTTAACCTTCTTTTAGGTTTTGTTGAAAAAAAGCCCTGTTTATACAGGGTTTTTTCTTTGAAAGAATAGCTATTTTAATACTAGCCAAGAAAAACAATCCGACTGATCCCTTTTTAATAATTGATATTTCCAAAAAGCCCAAAGGGAATGGCCTTTTAGGAACCCATTATACCCAAATACAAAACGATAATAGCCGTTTTAAAGCCGACACTTTAAATACACAATTAAATATCACCAATCAAATCCTTTGCATTAAGCGGGTTCTTTAAAACCGATAGCCTGG
>CANNJE010000219.1 GCA_947504605.1 Chitinophagaceae bacterium | reverse complement strand
TTTAATCTGCCCGACATTGCTTTTAACATGAATACGATGTACCCCTTCAGGCGCAAAGAGCCCATCGGCGATTATAAATGGTACGAAAACGTAGGGGTGGCATTAAATACCAATGCAAGGAGCTTGTCTTCTTTTTATGATACCGCCGGCAATATCGGAACTCAGATCATGGACAAGCTTCAATGGGGTGCTAGTCATAATGTTCCTATTTCATTGTCCCTGCCACAAATTGGGCCATTCCAGATTTCAACTTCTGTAAGCTATCAGGAAAAATGGTATGATCAGCGGATGATTCAATCCTGGAACAGTACGGCCAAAAAAGTGGATACCACCGTTAACAAAGGATTTTACCGTGCTTATGAAATGTCCTTTGGTATCGGTGCAAGTACCCGCATATTTGGTATGTACACTTTTAATAAAGGAAAAGTGAAAGCGATCCGCCACGAAATCCGTCCATTTATTGCTGCCAATTACAAACCCGATTTAAACAGCAAAGACTGGAACCTTTACCAAACAGATACTACCGGTAATAAAAGGCGTTATTCTGTGTATGAAAGAAGTATTTTCGGCGCTTATGGCGAAGGAAGATTTGGCGGTCTTAGTTTTGGGATCGACAATAATATTTCCATGAAAGTGCGGGATAAAAAAGATACCAGTGCCGCCGCAATAAAAAAAGTAGCATTGATCGACGGACTAAGTTTAACAGGCAGTTATAATTTTTTAAGAGACTCCTTTAAACTCGATCAGTTAAACATGTCGGCCAGGAGTAATCTATTTGAAAAAGTAAATATCACCGCCTCGGCTATGTTTGATCCTTACCAGGAAGATAGCCTGGGTAGAAGAATTGACAAATTAATTTGGAAGAAAAAACCCCTCAGTCTTGGTACGCTTATCAGTGGTTCTGTTTCTTTGCAAACTTCCTTTAAGGGTGGCGATAAAAAGAAAACAACGGCCAAAGACGATGACTATTTGAATCAACAAAATATGAATTCAAATGGCATGCCTCTGGATGAGTACCAGCAGGAACTTTCCTACATGCAAAACAATCCCGGCGAGTTTGTAGATTTTGAAGTGCCCTGGGATATCAGCTTAAGTTATTCGCTGCGGTTTAACAGAATACGCAGACTGGATAATAGAGGTTATACAACCGATTTTAACCAGGATGTAAACTGGAATTCTTCTGTAAATCTTACAACCAAATGGAAGATTGGGATCAATGGTTTTTACAATATTACCTTAAAGGAATTGGGCACCATCAGTATGTTTTTATCAAGAGAAATGCATTGCTGGCAAATGGCCATCAATATTTCTCCGGTGGGTAGGTATAAATTCTTCAACATATCCATCAGCCCCAAGTCATCTATACTACGTGACTTAAAAATTAACCGAACTCGTTCATTTATTGATCTGTAAAAGAGGGGATTAATTATTCCGGATTTTTAGCAACACCTGCCTTGGTTCGTGGCACACGAAACAAATTAGACGCAACATAATCCTTGGTTCGTGGCAGAAAACAAATAAGACGCAACAAAACCTCGTTTCATAGTACATGAACCAAATAAATATTTTAAATTAGTATGTGCAAACAATCCGGAAATCATATTCAGAATTTGGTAGGGTTTATTTTTTCACAGCCACTATACATCAATGGAAATGTTTACTGAGTGATAATGAAAATAAAGAATTAATTGTAGGTTATCTAAAAGAACTTTCCCGAAAAAAATTAATTAAAGTTTATGCATTTGTACTAATGCCAAACCATGTTCATTTTATATGGCAACAGCTTTATAAAAATGGAAAAGAAATGCCACAGGGAAGTTTTTTGAAATACACAGCCCACGAGTTTTTAAAAAAATTAAAGCAAACGGACCAGTCAAAAGAGTATGAGGTAAAGGCTTCAAACAAAAAGCATGAGATATGGAAACGGGACCCTTTGAGCATTGAGATTTATACCAGAAAAGTTGCCCAACAGAAGTTAGCTTATATTCATTTTAATCCGGTAAGCAATAAATGGAAGTTATCGAAGGATGATCTTGATTATTATTTTTCTTCTGCGAGATTTTATGAATACGGCGTCGATGATTTTGGTTTCCTATACAATTTATATGATGAATTTGACGGTGATTGAAGAATATTGAAAAGATTTGTTTTCTGCCAGCAACCAAAGCGAAGTCAACCTATTTTAGGGCTATACACAAGGTAGTATTTGTTTTCTGCCACGAACCAAGGCGAAGAAAATTGAAAAGATTTTTTTTCTGCCAGTAACCAAAGCGAAGTCAACCTATTTTAGGACAAGACACACACTATACATAAGGTAGAATTTGTTTCGTGTGCCACGAACCAAGGCGAAAATAAGACATAAACTCCCGCTTTGGAGAAATTACACATCATACATCACCAATCAAATATCCTTACTGATGCCAATTTATTCCGGATTTTTAGCAACATAATATTGCAGCATATCATTGTACACTTTTTCTTTTAAGGTCTTTGTATCAAGACCAGCAGCTGATACCGGTTCCAGGAAATCCATCTGTAGTTTTGTAGGCCACAAATAAAAAGATTTATGAATGGGCATGGCTTTTTTAGTGCCGGAAATAACACAGGGAATGATTTCTTTTTGCGTATCCACCGCCAGTTTAAAAGCACCATCATAAAATACTTTTAATGGCTGCTTGGTACGGTTCCTCGTGCCCTCGGGATAGATGCACATATGCATCCCATTTTGCAGGGTTTGTTTCATCTCCTCAAAACTCTTAATCCTGCTTCTGTCGTCTTTTCTGTCAACGAGGATAGAACCTCTTTTATAGAACCATCCAAAAACAGGCACTTTGGCAAAAGATGCTTTGGCAATGGTTTTATTACCACCCGGCACAAAGGGTGCAGAGAGCGGCACATCCAGCATAGCATTGTGATTGTAAACGATGATATAGTTCTGGCCTTTTTCAAAATAATGTTGGCCCGTTACCTTCACCGGGCAGCCCACCAGCCTCAGCCAGTTCCGCATCCATATTCTTGAAACCAGGATAAAATAATCCTGTCCTTTTTGCTCATTTTTAAAAAGATAAGAAACCATGGAGGG
>CANNJE010000218.1 GCA_947504605.1 Chitinophagaceae bacterium | reverse complement strand
ACTCACATGACAAATAAGGTAGCCGTTTACCGAAAAGAACATTTTAATGCAGCGCACAGGTTAAATAACCCTGCCTGGGATGATGCAAAGAACAAGGCTGTTTTTGGCAAATGCAACAATGCTAATTACCATGGACATAATTACGAATTGGTTGTAAAAATTACAGGTATCCCCGATCCTGCAACAGGCTATGTGATGGACTTGAAAATCCTGAGTGATCTTATTAAAGAAAAGGTATTAGACAAGTTTGATCACAGAAACCTGAATTTAGATTGTGCTGAATTTAAAGAACTAAACCCTACTGCAGAAAATATTGCTATTGTCATCTACAATCTTCTCAGACCATTTTTAAATGCAGACCTTGAAATGCAAGTAAGATTATATGAAACAGATAGAAATTTTGTAGAATACCCGGCTGTATAAATTATTTAAATAAAAAATATTATAGAATGGCTTATAGAAAAATTGAAATGTACGACGAAGATGTAACAGCTTCATTGGTAAAAAATTACAAAGAAAGTATTGCCCTGTTGGGTGAAGATGCAGATAGAGAAGGCCTGTTAAAAACTCCTGAAAGGCTGGCAAAAGCAATGCAATTTCTAACGCAGGGATATAGTCAGGACGCAAAAGCCATTTTAGAGTCTGCAAAATTTAATGAGCAGGTGAGTGAAATGGTAATTGTAAAGGACATAGAATTATACAGCATGTGTGAACATCATATGTTGCCATTTTACGGAAAAGCACATGTGGCCTATATTCCCAACGGATATATCACAGGATTAAGTAAAATAGCCCGTGTAGTTGATGTTTATAGCCGAAGATTACAAGTACAGGAGAGATTAACAACACAAATACTTACTGCTATAAAAGAAACTTTAAACCCTCTGGGAGTTGCGGTAGTGATAGAAGCTTCACATTTATGTATGATGATGAGGGGGGTGCAAAAACAAAATTCTGTAACAACTACCTCTGCATTTTTTGGACAGTTTGAAAAGAATGAAACAAGAAGTGAATTCTTAAAATTAATCGGAGCTAATCTTCATTAAAAAAACATCCACTTAAAATATAAAGTCCCTAAACCTTCGTTTAGGGATTTTTTTATTTTATTTGCATACACAAAATCAGCAATACATGAAGCACGCATACATATTTCCAGGCCAGGGTTCACAATTTAGTGGAATGGGAAAATCATTGTACGAAAGCAATGATATAACCAAACAATTATTTGAACAGGCCAATGAAATACTGGGTTTTCCTATTTCCGAAACCATGTTTTTCGGAACAGATGAAGCGCTTAAACAAACCAATGTAACACAACCTGCAGTATTTATTCATTCTGTAGCGGCCTTTCTAAATATTCCCGATGCAAGTCCGGATATGGTTGCAGGACATTCTCTGGGTGAATTTTCAGCCTTGGTTGCGAATAAAACACTGGAGTTTGCAGACGCTTTAAAACTGGTTTCCATAAGGGCAAAAGCAATGCAGCGTGCATGTGAAATGAGCCCTTCTACAATGGCGGCAGTTTTAAATCTAGCAGATGATAAAGTAGAAGAGATATGTAAAAAAGTATGGGACGAAACAGGCGAAGTTGTTGTAGCCGCAAATTATAATTGCCCCGGGCAACTCGTTATCAGTGGCTCTTTAAAGGGAATAGAAATAGCCTGCGAAGAGATGAAAGCAGCCGGAGCTAAAAGAGCCCTAGTACTACCTGTTGGGGGAGCATTTCATTCAGCTTTGATGATGCCTGCAAAAGAAGAACTGGAAGCTGCCATTCATAGTACTATTTTTAATACTCCTATTTGCCCGGTATACCAGAATGTAGTTGGAAAAGCAATTTCAGATCCCGCACAAATAAAAGAAAACTTGATTGCCCAACTTACAGGACCGGTTAGATGGACTCAATGTGTAATTGCAATGATAGAAGATGGTGCAACTCATTTTACAGAGTGTGGACCAGGTAAAGTATTACAGGGGCTAGTCTCAAAAATAAATAAAGAAGCTATCACAGATGCTGTGAGTTAATATTAAAATCCCCTTTTCTGTTAGAAAAGGGGATTTTAAATAGATGCTACCCATAATAAAATTATATTCCAATTGAATTATCGAACAATGGTTGTTGTACCCCTTCGTTGAATTACATTCCCTCTAAAGTCAACTGCCGCTGCAATCCACACATAGGTGCCAGTATTTTGTAGTACTCCTTTTATCATGCCATCCCACCCTTTGGTAAAATCACTGGTACTAAAAAGTTGTTGCCCCCAGCGATTAAATACACGGAAGTAGTGATATTCTTTCATCCCTATTGCGATGGCTTTTAAAATATCATTTGTACCATCACCATTAGGAGTAAACGCAGTTGGCACATAAATTTCAGGCCCTTTATATACTTTAACTGAAACCGTATCTGAACCCTCACAATTAGCTACTGTGCGGCCTGTTACATAATAAGTAAAATCTCTGTCCAATACAGAAACGGGTGTAGCAATATTTGGATTATCTAATCCATATACAGGACTCCATATATAAGAAGTAACAGTAGAAGAACCTATCTGTGCCACTTGTAATTGCAAAGGCTGGTTAATGGCAACAACCGTATCTCGGCCCGCAAAGAGCTGAACAGCAGGGGTAACCTTTACAAAAACAGTATCCTGCCTTAATGAATTACAACCATTGGTATCTTTTACACTTAGATAATAAGTAATATCATTTAAAGGCCTTTGAGAAACTGGTTGTGCGATACCTGTATTACTAAGATAGGTTGAAGGATTCCAACGATAGGCTACAGCCCCGGTTGCTTGTAATGTTGCACTGGCTCCAAAACAAATGGTAATATCGGCTCCTGCATCTGGCACTGGCGCAGGATGAACAAATAATAGTACAGAGTCCTTATTGGAGCAAATCCCTAAAGTAGCTGTCACAAAATACTGAGTGCTTATAACAGGAGATGCTGTTGGATTGGGTACACTATTGCTGCTTAGCCCACTTGTTGGAGACCATATATAACTGGCAGCATTGGACACGGTATTTAATTGTAAAGAACTGCCTTCGCAAATGCTATCATTTAGTCCTGCATCTATCGTAAGGGTATTATTCAATGCCACTATAATATT
>CANNJE010000217.1 GCA_947504605.1 Chitinophagaceae bacterium | reverse complement strand
TGGCTACCGGAGCCAAAGAATTTGTTTCTATTATAAACAACGATGCTATTGCTGCCAGTTACCAAACTGATAGTATAAAAAAACATTTAGCTTTATTTACAGAGGCTTGGTACGAAACCGCCAGGTATCTTTTACTGAATAACAAAAAGAAAAATTAGTATTGCTTATTTGAATATCGGTTCAGTAACTATGTGTAAAATCTTTTAAAGGAATTCTAATTATGTTCATCAAGTGGCGTGTATCAAAAACAATTCAGTGGATTGTACAATTATTTTTGATTTACCTTTTTATTTTTACTGCATTTAGGGTGGCTACCGTTATTTTTTTTAAACCCAAAGATATTGGCTTAACAGAATTGTTACCTTCTTTCTGGCTGGGTTTAAAATATGATCTTCGCTGGATTGCGTTTATTCTTTTTCCTATTACCATTTTTTCTCTTTTTAAAAAACTGTCTCCATTCTACAGCGAAAAAGCCAAACGTTTCTGGACTGTTTATTTAGGTGTTTTGACACTGCTGGTTTTGTTTTTTTATGGAGCAGATTTTGGTCAGTTTTCTTATATTAATGCCAGGTTAAATGCAGATGCACTAATATTTGCAGAAGACCCGAAAGAATCATTACAAATGGTATGGCAGAGTTATCCCATTGTATGGATACTGGTAGGGCTTGCCGGCGCTGTAATGATGATGGTATGGATGTTTAGGCGTACTCATGTTGGGGTAGAAGATAAAAATGTAAATGTTCATAAGTTTTCATATCGTCGCAGGTGGCATCTAATAACCATGTTATTGTTATCTTGGTTTATGTACGGATTTTTAACTTATAGCCCACTCAATTTTTTCAGAGCATTTAGTTTAAATGATGCTTTTAAAAGCAATCTGGCTTTGAACCCGCTGCAAAATTTTTTTACAACACTTCGGTTCAGAGATCCTGATTACCATACCAAGGCAAAGGAATATTATCCTACTATGGAATCATTCTTAAATCTTAAGGAGTATGCAGCAAAGAAAAATGGTTATTTAAGAATCAAGCAGTCTGGCAGTAGTGCTTTGGAAAGCCAGCCTAATATTGTATTGGTTATTTGCGAAAGTTTCAGCATGTATAAAAGTACGATGAGTGGAAACCCGCTTAACAGTACGCCTTACTTTAATGAACTTACAAAAAATGGAATTTTTTTTGAACGTTGTTTTTCCCCAACATTTGGAACAGCCAGGGGTGTATTTGCTACCCTAACGGGAACACCGGATGTGCAACTAAGTAAGTTTGCGACCCGCAATGAAGCTACTGTAAACCAGCGCAGCATCATCAATGATTTTGAAGGGTATGAAAAATTTTATTTTATTGGAGGTCGCAGCCAGTTTAATAATTTTTCGGGTTTGGTTAAAAATATAAAGGGGGTTAATATTTACGAGGAAGGAGATTTTAAAGCACCGAAAGTAAACGTATGGGGTATCAGTGATAAGAATTTATTTCTTGAGGCCAATGCAGTGATGGCTAAGCAGCAAAAACCATTTTTTAGTATTTTGCAAACAGCAGATAATCACCGCCCATTTAATATTCCGGAAGAGGATACTGATTTTATTCAAAAACAAATTCCGGAAGATAGTTTAAAAAAATACGGATTTGAGTCTATAAAAGAATACAATGCATTTGCTTATACGGATTATTGTTTCAGAAAGTTTATGGAGGCTGCATCGAAAGAAACTTATTTTGAAAATACCATTTTTGTTTTTGTGGGGGATCATGGAGTAGAAGGGAATGCAATGGCGATGTATCCAAAGGCATGGACAGAACAGCGTCTCGCCGAAGAACATGTTCCTTTATTATTTTATTCCCCGGCTTTGCTTACTCCGCAAAAAAGAAGTGAAGCGGTTTCGCAAATAGATGTTTTGCCAACCATTGCCGGTATGTTGATGCAGCCATACACAAACAGTACATTAGGAAGGAATCTGCTCGATTCTGCCAAAACCGAAAATGCCGCTTTTATTATTTATCATGCACCCGGTTGGATTGGAGTCGTTAACGATCAATATTTTTATCGAAAGAATATCAGGATTCTTAAAGAAGAGTTGGTTCCCATACAATTTAACTTACCTGCATTGTCGGCTTCACAGGAAGATTCGGTAAAAAAGAAAATGTCTCATCTTACTTCTGCTATTTATGAAACTGCCAGATGGATGTTGTTGAATAATAGGAATTAGGTAAAGCTTTTCTCAGCTTTTTTATTTGATTTTTTTTGCAATCATTATCAGTCTTGGAGATTTTTTTATATCATAATGATCAAAATTATAATCACCAAAAACTTCCTGTATCTGTAATCCATTGTAAGCAAACATTTCGGTAAAGTTACCAAGTGTAAATTTTGCTACTTTTTCTGTATAGGTAAATGGTTCGGTATGCATTTCATCCTCAATAAGAATTTTTTTATAAAAATGAAATTCGTCGTGCCATTTGGTGATGGTAAATTTTACGCCATCTGTTATTTTTTCTGCCTGATGTATGGTGTGCTCTTCAGAATAATGAACATTCAGGTAATCCATTACAAATATGCCATTGAGTTTAAGGGATTGCGCAATGGTACGAATTGTATTGTCATGTTCCCTTTGTGTGCGGAAATAACCAAAACTTGTAAAAAAATTAAAAGCGTAGTCAAAATAATTAATCCAGAATGGAAGGCGCATATCGTGCGTATAAAAATGCAGCTTTTCCGATGCTTCTTCTAATGCTTCCAGAATGCTTTCTTCACTCAGGTCAATTCCTGTTACATCAAAACCCTTTTCGGCCAATTGTTTTGCATGTCTTCCTTTACCACAGGCTACATCCAGCATTCTGTTATTGGGTGCCGGCTTCAGGTAGTTTATCAGTTTGTTGATAAACGCTTCTGCTTCTGTTTTATCTCTGTTAGAATAGAGTTGATGATAATAGGATGAGTTAAACCAATCTTTAAACCAAGGTTGTTGCATGCCGCAAAGGTAAACTTCAAAAGTCAAAACTCAATACTTCATCGGTTAATAAGTCTTAGGTATTGCAATTAGTCTATATGCTATTGTGCTTGCAGTAACAGCATCTTAATAGGGAGAAGTAATTTTATTTTTCAGCCTAAGGCCTTTGTCCTTCTGCATTTGGCTGTTATCTC
>CANNJE010000216.1 GCA_947504605.1 Chitinophagaceae bacterium | reverse complement strand
TTTATTAATAATGTAAATGCAGGTTTACAGTACAACAATAAATTTAAGGAGAAAAACACCTTAAACATATCGCCTAAATTTAACAGCCAGCTATACGATAACAACAAGATCAATTTTGTTCAAACAAAACTGACCGATTCCTTGCTGAATCAAAATGCTGCAACCAAAACACATATAAACAGATATAACTTTAAAGGAAATGCTTCTTATGATATGAAGCTAGACAGCAATAACAGTTTAAAGATTACTTTGAACGCCAATATATACCATACAGAAAGCGAGGAAGAACGCACATCTGTTACAACCGGCGAAAGTGGCAACCTTAAAAACAGCAATGATAGAACTTCACAGCTTACATCCGATAAACAATCCTTTGCTACTTCTGCCCTGTTTAAACATAAATTTAAAAAAGAAAGAAGAACCTTATCTATCAACGCCGATTACAATAAGCTGAATACAGATGCCGGTAATTTTATTAAACAGGTTTATCAGGATTATCAACCCGGTGGGCTTGATGGACAAACTAACCAGTTTACTGATATCACAAAATCAACCAGTACCATTTCTTCTAAAATTGTGTACACAGAACCATTGAGCAAAAAGTTTTCATTAGAACTTGGCCATCAGTTATCTGTCAACAATGGCAAAAATGACCAGTCCACTTATTCTTATACAGCAGCTACCGGCAAGTATGATGCGGTGGTAGATTCATTGTCCAACAATTTTGATCAGTCCATTGTTACCAACAGGCCTTCTGCCAAGATTAGCTTCAATGATAAAAAGATAAAATACAATTTCGGTTTGGGAATAGGTTTTACGCATTTCGATCTGAAGGATATAAGTTATAACAAAGAATACCTCAGGGATTATACAAACTTCTTCCCCACTGCTTTGTTTACGTATAATTACAAAAGCAATTCCAGCCTAAGGTTTAGTTATGATGGCCGTACAACACAACCCACTTTAAACCAGTTGCAACCCTTAAGGAATAACAACGATCAGTTTAATCAATACATTGGTAATCCCAATCTCAAACAATCATTCAGCAGCTCCTTTAACCTGAGTAACAACAGTTATAATTTTATAAAAGAACGTTGGGCTTATGGAAGCATCAATGCAAGTTTTACCAGCAATGCAATAACCAACAACCGCATCATCAATACTGCGACAGGTTACACGGTTACGCAGCCCATTAATACCAACGGCAATATGAATATTGGCCTTTGGTCGGGTATTGGAATGAAACTAAAAAAAGCAGATATCCAACTGAATTTAAACCCCAATATTAATTTTAGCAAGTTTGCAGATGTAATTAATTCGGTGCCTAATTACACTAAAAACCTAAGTGCTGGTACTTCACTCAGTATATCTAAAAACAAGGATAAAAAATACGATATCAGTATCAGCAACAACTATACTTATACCAGGAATAAGACCTCTGTTTCTAACAGTTCCGGCAGTGATGGAAACATCAGTTTTTTTAGTACCAATACCCTGTCTTCTGATGCAACCATTTATTATAAAAAAGTGTGGTCAATCAATACCAACTATGATTTTGTTTACAGGCAAAAAACATCCCCGTACAGCAACAATTTGAACAACCATTTATGGAATGCAAAACTGCAACGCACATTTAAGAATAATGAGTTCACTGCATACCTGCAGGTAAGGGATATTTTAAATCAGAACATTGGTATCGACAGAAACTTTAATGGGGTGGTTTATAGTGAAGAGAGAAACGACCGCCTCAAAAGATACTGGATGATTGGTTTTGCATGGAACTTTAAAAACAAAGCGCCCAAAGCAAAAGAAGAAGTGAAAGACGAGATAAAAGTGGTGACACAGTAAAAGGTTAAAACGGGTATACTGGGCGGGAAAATTATTAAGAAACTATTCAAAACATATTTATGAAACAATTATTTTTTATCATCTCTTTTGCTTTTATGATGATTGGCCATGGCAAAGCTCAGGTCTTTATCAGCAAAGCTTCTATTGAATTTGAAGTAAAGACCAGCATTAAAAAAACAATGGGCAGCGATAGTTGGGATGAAATGATAAAGGCACAAATGCCTGATTTTAAAACAGGGTATTACCTGTTTACATTTGCCGACAACAAAAGCATTTATAAATTCAATCATTGGGATGAAAATAACAAAATCCCTGAATGGATGAGAAGTTCAGAAGAAGAAAACAGTTGGTACTTTGATCACAATGAGTCAAAGTTTAACATGCAAAAAAATGTTTTCGGCAGCAAATTTAATGTAAGTGATTCCATCCCTTTTATTCACTGGAAACTAAGCAACGAAAACCGAATGATTGCTGGTTTTAACTGTCGCAAAGCCGTTGGCGTTATTATGGACAGTGTGTATGTATTTGCTTTTTTTACAGAAGAGATAATGATTCCGGGTGGCCCCTGCTCCATCAACGGTTTGCCGGGAATGGTGCTGGGTCTTACAATACCTAGACTGTACACCTCCTTTATTGCAACCAAAGTAATGCTGAACGATATAAATACTGCCGCCATAAAACCAATAACCGCCAAAAAATATTATACCAATCTATCGCTCAGGGTCGATTTGTTGGAAAGATCTAAAAACTGGGGAAGCGATGATGATCCGGAACAAAATAAATGGCGGGATCAGTTTAGATGGAACGCATTATTATAAGATTGTTAAGGAGGTTTGCAAATAGCAAACCTTTTTTTATTTAAATTAATTGTTAAGTATAAGTACTTATAAAAAAAGAATATATATTTAAAAGGAACAAATAATTATCCAAATACTTATAATTGATTATTAACTTTATAACTCTTAATATTCTTAGCAAGAATTATTAAATATTTATCCAATAGAACTTTTTTAAAATAGAACCTTTATGAATTACAAATTAAAGGAACTGGCTTATCCAATATCAGCAAAAAATAATCATGTAGTACGCTATATAATAGTGTTATCCTTATTATTTTGTGTCCAATTTTTATCTGCGCAAAACAAAGCCATAGACAGTATTCAGCATATTTTAAATACAGGTTCAATTGCTACACATCAAAAGGTTCTATTGCTGAATGAACTCGCCAGCCAATTCATTTATATAAAGCCTGACAAAACGATTGAAATAGGAAAAGAGGCATTGGCTTTGGCTAGAACAAAAAACGACTCATCTGATGTGGCATT
>CANNJE010000215.1 GCA_947504605.1 Chitinophagaceae bacterium | reverse complement strand
TAACCCAGCCGGTTGCTAAATTTTTTGTTTTATAATGTTTGTAAAGTTCTTGCCTAAATTCTTCCCATAAGCCGCTGGCCAAAAGATGGTTGCCATCTGTGGCGCTAACGCCAGCTGCAGTGAGCATACCGCCAAGCCAGGTTGTAGGTTCGGCAATAATGGTTTTTACTTTTTGCCTGGCGCTTTGTATACCTGCGGCCGTACCTCCTGCACCGGCACCTATCACCAGTACATCGGTATAGATGGTTTGTGCTGTAAGGGTATTAAAAAAAGCAAAGAAAAGGATCAGCGTATAAAATAAACGGATTGGCATAACTAACTATTAAGATTCAGTTGCCACCTGCACATTTCTGTTGAATCCTTCTTGCAGCGAAATAAAAGTTTCTGTGCGGTCGATCCCTTTTATTTTTTGCAGTTCATCATGTAAAACAAAACGCAGCTGGTTAATATCCTTACAAACAATTTCGATAAACATGCTATAGTTACCGGTGATATAATTCAACCTAACGATCTCGGGTATATTCATCAGTTCTTTAGCAACGGCATCGTACAAAGAACTTTTTTCGAGATAGATACCAACGAAGGCGGTGATATCGTAACCCAGTTGCTTAATATCAACATCCATTTTGTTACCCTTAACAATACCAAATTCCTGTAGTTTTTTAATACGCACATGAATGGTACCCCCGCTAACAAACAATTTTTTACCCAATTCGGCATAAGAGATCTCTGAGGTCTCCATCATTTCGTGAATGATCTGCAGATCGAGTTTGTCAAGATTTAATTTGGTAGCCATTATAGATTGTGTTTTTAAATTATTTTCAAATCATTACACAAATATTTGAATTATTTCTATAATTTCCAAATATTTAATAAAAGATATTGAACATCTGGTCGGTTTACCTTAGTTTTGTGTTATCAAACAATCCGATACAGATCGGAACAAATTGTGGGGTGATGAAATTTTTGGCAGACATGCCCCCTTGTCTCGGGGGTGAGGACAACAGGATAAACGTAGCATAGAGCCGCTGGAGTAGCAATACAAAAGCGACCGGGGTCGACCACCGAACTTTGTACTACAGCTAACTGCCTCGTGAAGGTTCGATCCCTTCCCCTACAGCTTTTAAAAGCCTTTAAGTAATTGTTATACAGTTATTTAAAGGCTTTTTTATTTTACAAAGTTTCATTACTGGTTTTACTACGTACTTTATTATTCTTTATTTAAGGGATTTTTTTCATTTGTGTAACAAATTTTGTTATACTTTTGTAAAACAACGCCCCCCTATAATCTCTGTATTATAGGTCTGCTCCTTCTGGGAGCATTTTTTTTACAAAAAAAACCTTTATGAGAAGGGTTATTGTTTACTTCGACGGTTTTAATTTCTATAATGGCTTAAAAGCTCATTGTAAGACAAATCCCAATTGGCTTAATTATTATTGGATAGATTTATACAAACTCTGCCAGCAATTTTTTACTGAAGGTGAAGGTAACGACTTAGTACAAGTAAAATATTTTACTGCCCCTCCGCAAAATATTCTGAAAAGAAGTAAGCAATCAGCGTTTTTTGGTGCTAACCTACTTCTAAATAATGGCAAAGTATCTATTCATAATGGGCATTATACGCAAAAAGAAGTTGAATGTTTTGCTAAGTGTAAAGAAAAGTTTACTATTCCCGAAGAAAAGTGCACTGATGTAAATCTAGCTCTTAGCATAATCGAAGATTGCTTAGATGATAAAGTTGATACCATAGTAATTGTTACAGCAGATAGTGACCAGATACCTACAATTAAAATGGTAAAAGCAAGATATCCAAACAAAAAACTAAAAGTATTCTTTCCACCCTCAAGACGTTCCGCTGATATATTAGGCCGAGTTGGACAAGTGGTGTTTCTTGAAAACCACGAGGAAAAATTTAAAGTTGCTAAAATGCCAGGTCAAGTTACAGATGGTAATAAAAAATACACCCGGCCAGCTGATTGGAAATACAAACCGTTATAGTATACTTTTTTAAGACCGAAAAATACCACTGGTACAGCTAAATCAGCACGCTGATTCTCACAAAGCCTTTATAACCAATAGTTATAAAGGCTTTTTTATTTTAGGTACTGATCAAAACTTGCCGTTATTCTACTAAATCGGTCACCAAATCGGTCACCTGTTTTTGCCGCCCTGGTTGTTACAAATTAAGCAGCATGAATTACAAATTAAGCATCCTCTTCCGGCTGAAACTATGAACATTATCTTCCAAATTAAATTTCTATTTTTCATTTTTTTGTAATTACTTTGTATGTACAATATACAATATGGACATTTCAGTAATATCTATTGGCAATTCGAAAGGAATTAGGCTTAGCAAAACGCTGTTGGAAAAGTATAATATACAGGATACTGTAGAATTGATACTTGAAAAGAGTTATATAATCTTGAAACCTAAAACTTCTCCGCGGAAAGGTTGGGATAAAGCATTTAAGAAAATGCATGAAAGCGGTGATGATAAGTTGCTTCTCAATGATATATTTGAGGATGAAAACTTTGAAGAATGGAACTAAGCCAATATGCAATAGTTTTAGTTAACCTTGATTCAACAATGGGGAGTGAGATCAAGAAAACCCGCCCATGTGTAATTATTTCTCCTGATGAAATGAATAAGTATTTGCAAACAATTGTCATCGCTCCAATGACCAGCAGTTCAAAAACATATCCAACACGGGTTGAAGTAAAACATAATAAAACGAAAGGATGGATTGTCTTAGATCAAATTAGGACCGTTGACAGACAAAGAATAACAAAAATCTTTGGCAACCTTACTGAGAAAGAAATTTCAAAGGTAAAATCCGTTATTTTCGAAACCTTTGTTGAGTAAAGCATCAGGACTGGGTTTTGTGCATGTGTGGCTCTACCCCACTGGCGCAAGTGTTCCCTTCCCAACTAATTAAATTAAAAACGAAAAGATTACGGGTTCACTTGTTGCCTTTTCAATTCTGCCCCGATTGTATCGGGGAGTTATGGAACAGAGACAGCATTGTAACTGTGCTTTTTATTAATAACCAAACATTCGCTTCTTACATTTCAGCATTTGCATTACAAATACCGGATACAATCCGGGTGAATCAAAAGTCACAAGTGGTCCCATCATTATTTCGGTTAAAGACAAACATAATAAATGGGAACAC
>CANNJE010000214.1 GCA_947504605.1 Chitinophagaceae bacterium | reverse complement strand
TTTACGGGGGGCGATGCTTTTGCACCATTGGCTTCTGTAGCTACAGATTATTTTAGAAGTAATGTTAGTAATGGCTCTTGGGCTACAGCTGCAAGTTGGGAATCTTCTACAGATGGGGCTACAGGATGGCATAACGCTACGCTTGCACCAACATCTGTTGCTAATGCAATTTCAATACAAGCCGGTCATACCATATTTGTCAATAGTTCAATATCATTGGATCAAACAACTATTGCTGGAACATTAGATCTTCAAACTGGAGGTATTCTTAATATTAATGATGGAGTCTCGAATGATATAAATATATTAAGCGGTGCTGTTTTAAATATTAAAAGTTCAAATACTAGCCCTTATGCTACAATTTTTAATCAGGCATTTGGAGCTTCGATCAATATTACGACAGGAGGAAAAATCTCAGTTCTTGGTGATGTAGGAGCTAATTCAGTTGCAGCCAATTTAAATATAATTGGCACCAATACTTCCAATATCTGGAATGACGGTTCTATATTTGAATGGAATTGTGTATTCGGAACTCTGGGGATGTCTGGAGATACTTTCTTTCCTAATGTGAACGCTACTACAATACCAATTTTAAGAATTTCAGCAATTAACGGTAATCCTGGAGGGGGAAGTGCAACGACTATTAATGGTCTTTTAGAAGTAAATGCAAGTTTTTCTTTTAATGGGAATGGGTTAAAGACTATTAGAGATGGAATTACAGGATCAGCTACACTTACTTTACCGGCATCTACAAATGGTTATACGATTTCTTCTACTACCGCTATATTAGGAGGATCCTTGCAACTTGTTTTGGGTGAAAATCTTCGTTTAACAAACGGTGTTATTATACCAGCATTAGCAAATGTAAAAGTGTCCACAACAGCCTTAAAAGGATTTTTAAAAAATGTTGGTAGTTTTTTAGTTAGCAGTAATGGTATAATAGATATAACAGATGTTACAATTTCAAATACTTCAGGGAATGTTACAGTGAATGGTACTTTAAAAACTTCCAGGACAAATGGATTATATAGCCCAGGTAATATTGCTAGTGGAACAATAGCACTTAATACAGGTAGTACCATCGAATATAATGCTATTGTAAATCAGGCAATAACTTCAACAGCTGTTCTTGGTCAATCTTATTACAATATTACTTTTTCCGGTGCTGGTACAAAAACACCCATTAGTGCAATTGATGTAAATATACTAGGGACAGTTACTATAACAGGAACCTGTACTGTGGATGCTACTTCATATAATATTGCATCAACAAGTGCAAATACCACCAATTTTACTATGGATGCAGGCAGGTTAATCTTAGGAACAGGAGGAACACAACCCAATATGGATGGAGTTTATTCTCTAACCGGAGGTGTTGTTGAATATGTTACTGGGGGTTCTGCAAAAACAATAAGAACAAAAGCCTACCAGAATATAGAAGTTTCCGGAAACAATGTTAGTAATTCGGGGGGGAATATTACCATTAATAGCGCTGGAAGTTTTACGATAAAAAATGGAGGTATTTTTGAAATGACAGACAATTCAATTGTGGGGCCAACAGGTTCCCAAACTTTGCTAATAGAACCAACTGGAATTTTTAAGTGTGCAGTTGCGCAAGGTTTTATTGGGCCAGCAATATTTCCAAATTCTCCTGCAGTAAGGGATAACATAGAAATAATCACCCTACAGCCAGGAAGTACTGTAGACTATTCAAGGTCTAACCCACCTTTAACTAGTGGAGACCAAATAATAACAAACACAATTCCATATCAGAATTTATCTATTTCAGGCACAGGTATCAAAACCGCCCCCTCCACTACGCTAACGGTACAGGGTAACCTTAGCAAATCTGGTACGGCTTCTTTCGCTCACAATAATGGATTGGTATTGTTAAATGGTACGAATCAAACATTTGCCGGTCTTGTATATAGTAGTTTAGAATTGAGTAATGGAGTAAAGTCTACAGCAGGTTCAGGAGGAAGCAGTATTGAAAATTTATTACAAATTAACAGCACAGCTCAGTTGAATATTAGCAATAATGATAGCATTACCCTATTGTCTACATCAGTTAAAACAGCAAGATTAGCAACACTTTCGCATGTGCCTGCTTCAAGTGCTATAACTTATACAGGAACGGGTAAATTTATTGTAGAGCGTTATATCCGTTCCGGCAGAAAGTGGAGATTCCTTTCTGTTCCAACAGATAACAGTACCCAAACATTTAAAGCTGCATGGCAGGAAGGGGCCGTATCCGGAACAGACAATCCTTATGCCAATCATGGTTTTATTATTGGTGATCCCAGAACAAACTGGAGTACCAATGGCTTTGATCTGAAAACAAATCAGTTTCCTTCGGTTAAAACATATGATGCTGTTTCGGATGCATGGGTAGGTATACCTTCTACCTATTCTTATATGCAATCCAAAGCAGGTTATATGGCCTTTATACAGGGCGATAGGTTAACAAATTTTCCGGCAACAAGCAGTACTACATTAAGGACACATGGTAAATTGTTTGTTGGAAATCAGGGTAGTATTACAGTACCAGCCAATACCGTTGTAAGTATAGGTAACCCTTTTGCCTCTCCTGTAAATATGATAACCCTATTAAACCCAGCTGCAGCTAATGGATTGGTAAAATCATATCAGGTGTGGGATCCTCAAGGAACAGGCGCCGGCACTTTAGGATTGGGTAGATACCAGGTATTATCATGGGATATTGTATTAGGCGCTTACACCGTTTTTCCGGGAGGAGGTAGTTATGGCGCTGCTTTTTCTCTTCACAATTCCATCGAATCAGGACAGGCGTTTTTTATAAGAGGAGATGCAACAGGTGGTAGCATCGAATTTAAAGAATCGGATAAAGGAACAGCCGCAACAGCTACCTATTTTACCGAAAATCAGCCCCAGCGTTTACAAGCAATATTAAAAAGTAATAATGCCATTGGTGAGCAAATTGTATATGATGGCTTGATGACTTATTTTGATAGCAGTAAAAGTAATTTTTTAGATGCTTATGATATTCATAAACTAATCAATTCGGGCGAAAATATTGCTATTGATCACAAGGATACTTTAATGATTATTGAACAGCGGGAGGGCGTAAAATCCTATGATACAATTCATGTCAAAATATGGGGAATGAAAGTTCAAAACTACCAGTGGGAAATCATCACCAACAACATGGATTACCCCGG
>CANNJE010000213.1 GCA_947504605.1 Chitinophagaceae bacterium | reverse complement strand
GTGTGCATGTGGTTTGGTATGATGATTCTTTTTATCATCAGTTTTGTCTATAGTATTAAATACCTCAACAGTACCAATTACCGACATGATTTGTATGCAAAGAATTTTGCTGCATCAGGAACCCTATTTGGCATTTTGGGTTATATCACAGGCGCTATTTGGGTTAATGTTACATGGATCACAGATCAGAGCCAGTCGATGGCCAGTGTTTTAAAAGAACCTAAACTGATAGGTGCTGCAATTGCAGTGTTGATTTACGGTGCTTACTTTGTTTTACGTGGATCTTTTACAGATATGGACAAAAGGGCAAGAGTAAGTGCAGTATACAATATTTTCGCATTTGCCATGCTGTTTCCAAGCATTTGGATCATTCCAAGAATGGTAGGCAGCCTTCACCCGGGTGCACCCGGCAGCGATTCAGGCAATCCCGCTCTTGACCGTAATGATATGGACGCAGGAATGAGGGCTATATTTTATCCTGCCGTAATCGGATGGACCCTCTTGGGCGTATGGATCACAACTTTAAAAATTAGAATTGAATTAATAAAAGATAAAGCAATGCTAAACGATTAATCATCGTTGCCCCTTGCCATTCTTTCATTTGAAGACTATTTTATAAAAAACATATTTAACATGAATAAAAATAAATTCCACTCTTTTGTTTTGCGTTTAACGTTTATCGTTTTAAGCAGTTTTTTTTCTATGATTTCATTTGCACAAACCAACCAGGTTGAAATGGCTGACACCATGCGCAGCAACGGAAAAATCTATACCGTAGTAGCTGTTTGTCTTACTATTCTAATAGGATTGTTTTTGTATGTAATGAGTGTAGATATAAAATTGAGAAAACTCGAAAAAGAAGGATAGGATTATAATAGGTTTGAGGTTTATTGCATAACCTTAAATCCTACAAAAATGGATTGCGAGGGATTTTCCCTTCTTAATAAACATAAAATAAAACCATATGTCACAACAGCCGTATAGCTTTTTTCACAGTGTGGAAAGAAGTTTCGACAAAGCAGCCGCTTTTACCAATTTTGACCCAGGAATTCTAGAGCAGATTAAAGCTTGTAACAGCGTTTATCAAATGCGCTTCCCCGTAAAATTAGACAACGGAAACATTGAAGTAATTGAAGCTTATCGTGTTCAGCACAGCCAACACAAATCTCCTTGTAAAGGTGGTATCCGTTTTAGTGACGAAGTGAACCAAGACGAAGTAATGGCACTTGCATCTTTAATGACCTATAAATGCGCAATTGTAAATGTTCCTTTCGGAGGAGCAAAAGGTGGAATTAAAATAAACCCACGCAAATACAGTACATACGAACTGGAGAAAATCACCCGCCGTTATACTGCAGAATTGGTAAAGAAAAACTTCATCGGCCCCGGCATTGACGTTCCTGCTCCTGATTATGGAACGGGCGAAAGAGAAATGTCTTGGATCGTAGATACCTATGCTTCATTAAAACCTGGCGAAATTGATGCTGCCGGCTGTGTTACCGGTAAACCTATTACACAAGGTGGCGTTCGTGGACGTAAAGAAGCTACCGGACTGGGCGTTTTCTTTGGTATTCGTGAAGTATGTAATATGGCCGATGTAATGGAAAAACAAGGTCTTACTATTGGTGTAGAAGGAAAAACTGTGATAGTGCAAGGATTGGGTAATGTTGGCTATCACTCTGCCAAATTCTTTAGGGAAGCTGGTGCAAAAGTAGTAGCACTTGCCGAATATGAAGGTGCTATTTACAATGCACATGGACTAAATGAAGAAGAAGTTTTCCAGCATAGAAAAGCCACCGGATCTATTTTAAATTTCCCGGGAGCAACCAATCTTGCTAAAAATACAGATGCTTTGGAACTGGAATGTGATATCCTTATTCCTGCTGCACTAGAAAATGTAATCAATGGCGAAAATGCTCCAAGGGTAAAAGCGAAAATCATTGGTGAAGCTGCCAACGGACCATGTACACCTGAAGCAGATGAAATCTTTATTCAAAAAGGAATTCTTTGTGTACCGGATATGTACTTGAATGCAGGTGGTGTTACCGTTAGTTATTTTGAGTGGCTAAAAAACCTGAGTCACGTACGTTATGGCCGTATGGAAAAACGTTTTACAGAAAATATGAATACTACCATCCTTGGCCAAATAGAAAGCCTTACCGGTAAAACTGTAAATGAAACAGATCGTAAATTAATACAGCATGGCGCTGAAGAAATAGACTTGGTTCACAGCGGACTGGAAGAAACAATGATCGCTGCTACAAGAGAAATTGTACATATCTGGAAAAGCAATCCTGGTATTCCTGATATGCGAACCGCAGCTTACGTTAGTGCTATTAACAAAGTAGCAACCAGCTATGCTGAATTAGGTATTTTCCCATAAGCATAATTAATTGTTACAGCAATAAAAAATCCTTCCATAGTGGAAGGATTTTTTATTTTGATTTCTTTAATAAACAGGAAACGCATTTATAACTTTCATTTCTCCATCTATATTTCCAAAACCATAACAATCCGTGCCATTCGTAATTACAAAATACTCTGCCTGAATTTTAATATTATAGCGCAATACCTGATCAAGTGTTTTTTGAGTAATGGGCACATTCATTTCCTTACATTCAACCAAAATAAAAGGAACATCGTTTTTGTACAATACAATATCAAAACGCTTTTTTAGATCTGAGAGTTGCAATTGTTTTTCCACTGCTATCAATGAAGTAGGATATTTTAATACTTCACTAAAATACAATAACAGGTTTTGCCTAACCCATTCTTCGGGTGTGAGTATCATCCATTTTTTTCTGATCACACAAAAAACCCATTCCTTCTCTCCTTCAGTCTTTATGGCTGGTTTTTTTTGGGGATATACAATTTTGATCATGAAGCAAAGTTCGGTTTTTTGAAGAAGAAGTCCATAAAGTCATTACGGGCTCCAATAAAGCTATCCTGCCCCTTTTATGACATATAATGCAGCATGAAAAATGTAAAAACAAGATTGTAACTGCACCTAATTCTCCCTCACAAAAAAAATCTGTACTTTTATAAAACTTAAAAAAAAGCAATGAAGACAAAAGAAGACATCGTAGAGAACTGGTTACCCAGGTACACAGGAGAAAAATTAGAGAATTTTGGTGAATACATATTACTAACCAATTTTTCAAAATACATTCACATGTTTGCAGAATGGAACAATGTTCCAATCATAGGTT
>CANNJE010000212.1 GCA_947504605.1 Chitinophagaceae bacterium | reverse complement strand
TCCCAGTGTAACAATGGCGGCTGCGATAAACAATATAGAACGAAGCAAATCGCCCCCAAACATTCCCTTGCGGTCTTCTCCAAGTGCCCTAACAATTGACTGCCCAAACTCGTTGGCTTTAGCCTGCATTTCAGGTGTTCCAGGCTGGCCCTGCAACATATTGTTTGCAAAGTTTTCTTTAAGACGGGAATCGTTTTGGTTGCTGTAATTAAAACTAAAGTATAAGAGGGTGGTCAGTGCCAATACCCCTGCTGTTATGATTACGGCTAGTTTTAATTTTTTAAACAACAATTCTTTTGCTTCGCCCCCAAAGAGGAATTTTTGCAAAACCAATGCAGCCATTAACGCTGCGGTTAATTGTGGTATTACCAATGCCATGGTAGGCGCTCTGAATTTATTGTACACCGGCAGGTAATCGAACAAGAAATAATTGACTGTTTTAAAATTGCTTCCCCATGCCAGCATGATGCCTATAAGGGTAATGGCAGCGATCCACCATTTGTGCCAGCTGTCTAAATAAACCAATCCAAGGATAAAAAGGAAACATATAATTGCACCCAGGTAAACAGGGCCCGATGTACTTGGTTGTGGTCCCCAGTAAGAAGGAAGGCTGTTGGCAATTTGTAT
The DNA here is from genome assembly GCA_947504605.1 of Chitinophagaceae bacterium. Lineage (GTDB taxonomy): Bacteria > Bacteroidota > Bacteroidia > Chitinophagales > Chitinophagaceae > Ferruginibacter. Next base: position 2,589 of record CANNJE010000212.1, on the reverse strand, counting down.
TGCATTGTCTTCCGGAAAGCCTTGTTCCAGCAATGTTTTAGCCACAGCAGATTTTTCGGTCAATTCTCCGCCACTGCCTCCGCCATAAATACCCGGAACCAATAATGTTAGCGTTTCATCAATACCGTAACTCCAGTTAAAAGCATAATCTTTATCAAGGCCGCCTTTTGTTTTATTGCCCAGGTTGCTGCTGTCTGTTAATTCAGAGCGGCCACCTCTCATCGTTTCTTTAGAATATTCTGCAGTAGGCATAAGGGTAATGGCTGCTGCTGCCAAACCAACTACGCCGGCAATGATGGCCAATGCTCCTGCTTTGAACAGATGCGCCCCTTCTTTATCTTTAAATGCTTTAACCGCATAGGCAATCGCAATAGACAGTGCAATGAGTAAAGTATAATAAACAATCTGCACGTGATTTTGTGAGATCATTAAAAAAGAAAAGAGGATGAGCAATGCGGTACCCGTCCAGTATTTTTTCTGGAGTATGAGGAGGAAGGCACCCAGCACTGCAGGCGCATAAGCCATTGATGCCATTTTGGTAACATGCCCCACCATGATGATAACAGGGTCATAGGTAGAATAGGCATAAGCCAGTGCGCCCAATATACCCACCCATGGATTGATGCGCAGCACGATGCACAAAAAGTAAAAACAGATACAAGCTAAAAAGAAAAAATTAATGGGTTGAGGAAGACCCAGGCTGATCACTTTTTCGAAATACCCCATGCTAATTGAATGGGTAGCATCCATGGCAATCTGGAAAGCAGGCATACCACTAAAAAGACTGTTGGTCCATAAAGGATAATGGCCATAGGTTTCTTTAAACTCTATGGACTGCTGCACCATACCTCTCCATCCTTGCAGGTCATGCTGGTATACCACTTTTCCTTCAATAGCAGGTTTGCAAAACACAATAGCTACCACAAGGAATACCAGTACTGCAATAATATGGGGCAATAATTTTTTGAAATCGAACTTCATAAATTCTTTTTTGAATATTGTGCAGCAAATTAACGGTTTTTTGCGCAAAAACAGTTGAGCATTACCGTGTTTAGCAGAATGAGATGGAAAATTTACAGTTTGGTATCCTCGTAAATATCTGTAAGCGAGAGGAGGATATTAAGGCTAGGAATGCGTAAGTTATCTGAAACAGATTTATATTCTTCCAGTTCCCAATGATTTTGTTGATTGAGTCGAAATGCTTCAATATTGATAGATTCAGCATCTACCAGGATATATTCTTTAAGCGTTTGAATATCCCTGTATAATTTAAACTTTCCACCCCGGTCATATTCTCTTGTTGAAGGAGAAAGAATTTCGATGATAATCGTAGGCTGTATAGCAGTATCATTGTCTTCCGGACTGGTAATTATATCACCACAAATTATGGTTATATCAGGATATGTAAATAAGGAATTTTCAGGGATGTTAATGCGCATATCGCTGCCATAGGGCGTACATCCGGAACCTTTTAATAGATTGCCAAGCCCAATAAAAAGATTGGAAAAAATTTTATTATGCCTGAGGCTTGCGCCACTCATATCAAATATCTCGCCTTCGTAAAATTCATGTTTTTCAACAGCATCTTTTTCCAGCTGCAGATATTCTTCTACCGTAAATTTTTTTTTGCCGTAGGCTAGGGCTGGTTCACGTACTTCATGCATAGTGACAAGGTACAAATAATTGAACGTATTTAATAGCAATAATGCCCCAAAAAAACCACGATCAATAGGGGTTTGCTCAATAAATAAGCTTCCGCATTTATATCATTGAGCGTTTTGCAATTGGCCATTCCAAAGGCAAAATTAATTTCGTTCGTATTTTTAGTAATAAGTTTGCAGGACGGTTAAACGAAACCCCCAGTTTGTAATAGTGAAAATATCTGTTTGTATTCCTGCTTATAAAAATGCTGCTTACCTAAAACGTAATCTTGATGCATTGGTGACCCAGACTTTTAAAGAATTTGAAATAATACTTAGCGACGATAGCCCCGATGACAGTGTCTTTCAAATAGCAGAATCTTACAAATCAACCCTGACGATTATTTATCTTAAAAATGAACCGGCAAAAGGAACTCCTGCCAACTGGAATTTTTCCATGGAGCATGCCCGGGGCAAATACGTTAAACTGATTCATGATGATGACTGGCTGGCGTCTGATGATGCGTTGCAGCAATATTATGATTGCCTGGAGGCCAATCCATCTGTAGACTTTTGCTTTTCTGCCTTTCACAATGTGCAGCTAAGTACCGGTACAATAACGCCTGTATTTTGCGGCAGCTTTCACCGGTTTTTATTAAAACAAAACCGGTACAATCTTTTTAAAAGAAATTTTATTGGCCCGCCCAGTGGCGTTTTTCAAAGAAATAATCTGGAAGTATGGTACGATGACCGTTTAAAATGGCTGGTAGATTTTGAAGGATATATCCGTTTCCTTGGACCAAAAAGTAGTTTTATCTATATCAACCATTGTTTGGTAAATATTGGGCTGGGAGATGAGCAGGTGACCCAAACCACCAAACACGTAAAAGAAGTGGTGGTGCCCGAGAGTCTTTATTTTCTTCAAAAGCACGGGCTGGGTATTTTAAAC
>CANNJE010000211.1 GCA_947504605.1 Chitinophagaceae bacterium | reverse complement strand
TTGGCTTTGCCAAATACAGGTATGGTCGTAACAACAGATCTGGTAACCAATCCAAAAGATATTCATCCAACCAATAAACAGGATGTAGGAAAAAGACTGGCTGCACTTGCATTAAATAATTTGTATGGAGAACAAATGGTTTGCAATGGTCCCTCATTTAAATCAATGGAAATAAAGGGCAATGAACTCATTCTTTCTTTTGAAAATACAGGATCTGGTTTGCTTACCCCGGATAAATATGGTTATATAAAAGGATTTGAAATTGCAGGTGCTGACAGTCTGTTTTATTTTGCCAAAGCTTATATTAAAGACAATAAAATTATTTTGTCTTCTCCCAATGTTTCTGCACCACTTGCAGCACATTTTGGATGGATGGCTGACGCCACAGAATGTAATTTATTTAACAATGAAGGGTTTCCTGCAGTACCATTTAGAACAGATGAAAGGAAAACTGTTACAAAAGAGGAGAAGTATAAAATTGAAAAACTAAAATTGTAATCATGAAAAGCATTTTTTTTATTGCACTGCTGTTTTTTTCTTTAACCCTTCATGCCCAGAAGTTTGAAGGTCTTGCTAAAACACCTCCCATGGGTTGGAACAGCTGGAATAAATTTGCCTGCAACGTAGATGAAAAACTGATACGGGAAACAGCAGACGCAATGGTATCAAGCGGAATGAAAGATGCCGGTTATGAATATATAATCATTGATGATTGCTGGCAAGTTTCCCGGGATGAAAATGGAAATATTGTACCCGACCCTATACGCTTTTCTTCCGGCATAAAAGCCCTTGCAGATTATATTCATGCTAAAGGGTTGAAATTTGGTTTGTATTCCTGTGCAGGCAGCAAGACCTGCGAAGGCAGACCTGGTAGTCGTGGATATGAATACCAGGATGCCAGAGCATATGCTTCCTGGGGCATTGATTATTTGAAATATGATTTTTGTAATACTGATGCTCAAAAAGCAGAAGGTTCTTATAAAGTGATGCGTGATGCATTGTTTGCAGCTAAACGTCCCATTGTTTTCAGCATTTGCGAATGGGGGACCACCGAACCCTGGACCTGGGCAAAAAATGTGGGACAGCTTTGGAGGACTACCAGCGATATCATGAATTGCTGGGACTGCAAAGTAAACTGGGGAGGTATGGGCTGGACATTAGTGATGGATAAAAATGAACCACTCGGAAGATATGCTGGTGCAGGAGGCTGGAATGATCCTGATATGCTTCAGGTAGGAAACGGCGTTTTAACAGCTGTGGAGTCCCGTTCCCATTTTACCATGTGGGCAATGATGGCAGCACCGTTGATTTCAGGCAACGATATCCGGTCGATGTCACCTGATATTAAGGAAATATTGACTAACAAAGAAATCATTGCTTTAAACCAGGACACAATGGGAAAGCAAGGTTATAGGTGGTGGACACTGGATGGCAAGATTGAAATTTGGATCAAAACGCTTTCAAATAATGAAATAGCGCTGTGCTTTTTTAACCGGAGTGAAGAAGTTAAAAATATTGACTTCGACTGGAATAAATATTTCAGTAATCTTAACGGCAAGACATATGGGGTAACTGATAAAACGATCATCAGGGATTTATGGCTCAAAAAAAATATAGGTACAACAAAAAATAATATGAAAGCTGTAATTCAACCTCATGATGTGCTAACCATTAAACTGAGTAAATAGTTGATGATAATGTAGAGATATTCCTTAAACCAAACGGCATCTAAAAATAAAAATTGAAAAAACGAATAATATATTGCTTTGCTGTTTTCTTTCTTCTTTGTATTTCTTGCGGCAAGGTGATTTCACAAAATACTTCAGAAAAGAAAATGATTACCCTGTCTGCCGAAATGGTGGTAGATAAAATACGGGGTGGCATGTTGGGCATGATGATTGGTAATATGAACGGATGGCCTTACGAATTTAAATACTACGCCAAACATGGTGATGTACAATCATATACTCCATCTCTTCCCAACGGCGCCCAAACCGATGATGATACAGATTTTGAATGGGTGTATATCTATAATATGCAGAAAACAAGGAATGCCTATTTGCCTTATGAAGACATAAACGCTTATTGGAAAAAAAGCATCAACAAAGCTATTTGGTGTTCAAATCGTTATTCCCGTTATTTGATGGATTTAGGCATTAATTCGCCAATGACAGGTAGCGTAGCATTAAACCCATGGGCAGAGTTTAATGTTTCAGGACAATTTGTTTCGGAATCTTTTGGGCTTATTGCTCCGGCCATGCCTCAAACTGCGGCAAAAATCGGCTTGCATTATACCAGGGTAACTATTAGTGGCGAACCAGCCCAAACTACCCAACTTTTTACAACAATGATATCAACCACTTTTGTAGAAAGCGATATTAATAAAATTCTGGATGCCGGAGTTGCCAGTCTCGACCCCAACAGTATTATGATTCAGGTTATCGCTGATGTAAGAAAATGGTATAACCAAAATCCGGACAAGCCTGCTGAAACACATCGTCTTTTGCACGAAAAATATGTTTTGAATGATGCATTAGTCAGAAACCAAAATGGTTCAGTACTAAATACTGCAGTTATCGTAGCTGCCTTTCTTTATGGTAATGGAAATTTTTCTGAAACCATCAGGCACTCCATGAATTTCGGGTACGATGCTGATTGCAATGCAGCAACACTTGGAACCTTGATGGGAACCATGTATGGCCATCGCCGCATATTGAATGAAGGGTGGCATCTTATTGACAGATACAAAAATACCACAAGGGATAATATGCCGATGGACGAAACCATTATCAGTTTTGCAGACCGTTTGGTAGATGTGTTTGAAATGATAAATCAGAAAAATGGCGGTGGTAAAACAATTGTAAATAAAACCGTTGTTTATAATATCTCAGGCGAAAAACCAGCGTCAGTATTTAAATTACTCACTTTCGATGAAGAAAAAATAAGGCTCAAAAATGAACTCGAAAAAGATATTAAATCCAACCTGCTTTCTGGTAAGAAACAAGAAATGGCAAGGGCAGCTTATTTGGCAGTTTCCCTGGATTTGTCAAAAGACCTGAAGAAAAAATACCCAAAACAATGGAAAGAGGCTTGCTACAATTTAAGCGGTTATTGGAAAGTGATAAGTATTGTTTTTAATAATGATAGTTTCAAATCGTTGCTTCAATTAAGAGAAAAATTTTTTGCCACAGGTTTTATTCCCCTGGCTACATACCCTAA
>CANNJE010000210.1 GCA_947504605.1 Chitinophagaceae bacterium | reverse complement strand
ATCTGTTTCATATAATCTTACTTGCATTTCAAGGTCTGCATTTAAAAATGGTCTGAGAAGATTGTAGATGACAATAGCAATATTTTCTGCAGTAGGGTTTAGTTCTTTAAATTCAGCACAATCTAAATTGAGGTTTCTGTGATCAAACTTGTCTAATACTTTTTCTTTAATAAGATCACTCAGGATTTTCAAGTCCATCACATAGCCTGTTGCAGGATCGGGGATACCTGTAATTTTTACCACCAATTCGTAATTATGTCCATGGTAATTAGCATTGTTGCATTTGCCAAAAGCAGCCTTGTTCTTTGCATCATCCCAGGCAGGGTTATTTAACCTGTGCGCTGCATTAAAATGTTCTTTTCGGTAAACGGCTACCTTATTTGTCATGTGAGTACTATATTAAATAGATTGAACAGTGCGTCTGTATAAATTGTATTAATCAAAAACAGAAGTGTGCTGTTTATAATTATTAATTACAATTAAATATACAAAAGGTTCAGAGCAGTAACCAATTAATTTCCGAAATACTCTGTAAAAATGCGGGGTGTTTCGTATAATTTAAGGCTATGAAGTTCAATATTAGCCGGTAAATGTGGTGTTAATTGTTCCCAGATGGCAATTATAAGGTTTTCAATAGAGCACATTTTTCCCTTCATGAAATCTACATCTTCATTCAGATTTTTATGATCCAGTTTTTCGATCACATGGTCTTTTACTATGATGCTTAGTTTTTTTACGTCGAAAACAAAGCCTGTTTCAGGATCTGGATTCCCCTTTATGGTAATATACAACTCAAAATTGTGCCCATGCCAGTTTTCATTGGCGCATTTTCCAAATACTTCCTCGTTTTTTTCTTTTGACCAACCGGGGTTGTATAATTTGTGTGCCGCATTAAAATGTTCAATTCTCGTAATATATACCATCAGTAACCAGAAATTTTTGCAAATGTAAATAGTATTGGCAGAAATGTAAAGCTAATATTCGAAATTTGCATTATGCAAATATTAGTGGTATCGGCAACCAAGCTTGAAATAGCACCCTTCTTATTACAGAATGAATTGGAGGCTCAGTATGATTTTCTCATTACCGGAGTCGGCGTTCCAGCTTGTTTGTATCAATTGCAAAAAAAACTGTTGCAAAAAAAATATGACTTTGTTATCCAAGCAGGAATCGCAGGCTCTTTTACGACCGAAATACCTTTGGGAGAAACGGTGGTGGTTCAAAAAGATATTTTTGCAGATATGGGTGCTATCGAAAAGAATCAGTTCACAACTTTATTTGAAATGGGGCTGATCTCAAAAAATGAATTCCCCTATCATGAAGGCTGGCTTGAAAACAACGCTGAATTTTTTATAAAGACAACGCTGAAATCGGTGAATGCAATTACGGTTAATACCGTGAGTGATAAATTGGAGACGACCGGATTGTATACAAAACTATTTAACGCACAGATTGAGAGTATGGAAGGCGCAGCGTTACATTATGTATGCCTGCAGGAAAATGTCAAATTTCTCCAGCTTCGAAGTATCAGTAATGAGGTGGGAGAACGTAACAAAGCTCATTGGAAAATGAAAGAAGCAATACTGCATTTGAATAATACACTTTCGGATATAATCAAACAAATTACTGCCGGCTAAAAGCAGGCATTGGACTCAACTATTTAATTGAACACATGAATTTAACCATTGGCTTTTCACCTTGTCCAAATGATACTTTTATTTTTGATGCGTTGGTCAATAAAAAAATTGATACAGGTGAATTTTGTTTCGAGCCGGTATTGGAAGATGTGCAAACCCTTAACCAGTGGGCGATTGAAGGGAAACTAGCTATTACAAAGCTTAGTTATGGGGTACTGCCATTGGTATTGGATCACTATAAGTTGTTGAGTAGTGGAAGTGCATTAGGGAATGGGGTAGGGCCTTTGTTAATTGCCAATAAAGATGCTGAGATTTTGAATGTGGAAGAACAATTGATTGCGATTCCGGGTGAAAATACCACTGCGCATTTACTTTTTTCTTTAAAATATCCAACTGTAAAAAATAAAATATTTCTTCGGTATGACGCTATTGAAGATTTTGTTTTGTTGGGGAAAGGGCTTGGGGTCATTATTCATGAAAACAGGTTTACTTATCAGGATAAAGGCCTAAAAAAAATAACGGATCTTGGAGATTACTGGGAGCAAGAGACTGATGTGCCAATTCCGCTGGGGGGTATTGTTATTAAAAGAAGTTTTGAAACAGCATTACAGAAAGAAGTGGAGGGGTTGATAAAAAAAAGTATTGAGTATGCTTTTGCCAGTTATCCTGAAATAAATGACTATATCAGAAAGTACTCGCAGGAAATGAGTGAAGATGTGATGCGTAAACATATTGATTTGTATGTAAACAATTATTCTCTTGAATTAGGGGATAGCGGTGAAAAGGCCGTATTAAAATTGATGGATGTTTATGCTGGCATCAATCATGTTTTAATAAATAAAAGCAACATTTTCGTATAGCGACCCTATTGTTTGCTTAAGGCATTTGCATAGGTTTCCAGGCAACGTTTTCTGGCCATCTCATGGTTTACTATCGGTTCTGGATATCCGAATTCCTGATACTCGGGCACCCATTTTTTTATGTAAGTAAAATCGGGGTCAAATCTTTTTGTTTGCAAATAGGGATTAAATATCCGGAAATAAGGAGCTGCATCACAACCACTGCCCGAAGCCCATTGCCAGCCACCATTATTGGCTGCAAGGTCAAAGTCAAGCAGTTTTTCAGCAAAATAGGCTTCTCCCAGCCTCCAGTCGAGTAGTAAATGTTTACATAAAAAGGAAGCTACCACCATACGTACCCTGTTGTGCATAAAGCCTGTTGCATTTAATTCTCTCATGCCTGCATCCACAATTGGATAACCAGTTTGCCCATCACACCATTTTTTAAATTCACCATCGTCCCTGCGCCATTCGATATTGTCATAAGCCGGCTTAAATGCTTTGCCTTGTCCAACCTGTGGAAAATTCCATAAAATCATATGGTAAAAATCCCGCCATATTAATTCATTTAAAAAAACCGGGGATAAGCTAACTGCCCTTGCTGCAGCTTTTCTAATGCTGATGGTGCCAAATCTAAAATGAATACCCAACTTGGAAGTGCCGTTGATGCCTGGTATATCTCTTGTTTCTGCGTAATGACTTATAAGATCTTCTTCAACTTTCTTTTTAGGAAAAGGGATGCCTGCATCAGTAAAGCCAATTTCTTTTAAAGTT
>CANNJE010000209.1 GCA_947504605.1 Chitinophagaceae bacterium | reverse complement strand
TTTACGGGTTTTTTGCATCGGCAATAATCCTTCTGCAGAAGTGTAGGAAATTTTAAGCGGGTTTTAAAAAGGCGCTGATATTTGGGAATGTTTTGGCATATTTGGGCACAAAAAGGCACAAAAAGGCACAAAAAGGCACAAAAAGGCAGGTTTGGGCACGAAAGGGAACGAATGGGAACAATCGGGCACGAATGGGCACATTTGGGTATGGTTTGGGCAACTATCTACGGAGGGACTACGAAGGGGATACGGGGGGATTGGGGAGGGGCCCTTAAGGGAGTCGGGAGTCAAAAGGCATAAGTCAGGAGTCTGAAATGTCTTAATAAAATGATACCAGTTATTTTTTTTTGGAAAAGGGGGGGGCTTAATAAACAGCTCATTCAATTTGAAACGTATTTATAATTTGCATTGATTAGATGCAGATTATTCGGCCGTCATATTTTTTTTCATTTCCTCGCATATATAATCATTCCCGTTATATACTTCAAAAATTCCCTTAGTGATTTCTTGAATAGTGGAAGTTTTTGTAATATATCCATTTGCACCCAAACTGAACATATGTTTAACATAAGCAGGTTCGTCATGTGAAGTAAATGCAATAATTTTTACGGAGGGTGCTAATAATTTTATCTGAGTAGTCACATCAAAACCATTCATTGGTTTCATATTAATATCAACCAACATAATATCCGGGCTGTCTAATTTTACTGATTCTACTGCATCATGGCCGTTTTCACAAATTTTAACCACTTCAAAATTTTCATTGCTGTTAAGAATAAATTTTGCTATTTCCCTGTATAAGGCCTGGTCGTCGGTGATAATAATTCGAATGTTTTTTCTCATAGTTTGAGTTACGGTTAGTTTTCAAATATGTATGCACAATTTAATATTGCTGTTTAGACTAACAATGGTGAAATCAACATAAATCTAGGAGGTTTTTCTTACAATTTAGTCCACTAATTTAATTACTATTGTAGTATATCTATGGGGAACTTTCATTTAATTGTTATTGCTGTTGGCACGACCATCATTTTTCTTTCCTTTTTCTTTGCTTTTGCAGTTAGGGGTAATCATACTATACCTGCTTATTTAAATTTATTTTACTATTACCCACTATTAATATTATTCGAGTCAGTTAATTCGATTCTCTGTATTTACTTCCATTTATATTCAGGGTTTACAGAAAATAGTATTGAAAAATTATTATTCCTGTTTGATTTTATTTTTTGGGCGCTCTTTTTTTTAGCGGTTTTTAAAAGTAAGAATCCTGTATTCAAAAAGGTTATCTATAGTAATTTTATAATCTTTCTTTTGATAATGCTTGTTTCAAGTTTTACCTTCAGAAGTCCTTACGAATCTTTAGGATTTTCAAATATGGGTAAAAGTATATTTTGCTTACTTTATGTTTATGATCTATTTACTTCTGAGCCCAATATTAATCTCAAAAAAGATCCTGTTTTTTGGATTGTATGTGGTTTGTTTTTTTATGCTGCCTCAACCATCCCCATCTATTTAAGTTTAAGTTACTTGTATCAGCACTATCAAGCAGTTGTAGGGTTTCTTTTTCCCATAACTAATATTACTATTATCATCATGCATCTTTTATTTATAAAAGGATTTTTATGTATCAAACAACAGCGAATACCATCATGATTTTTGTAATAGTTTGTTGCGTTCTAGTTTTGGTATTGGTTCTGTTTATTGCTTTTATTATTTATAAATACCAGCAAAGGCAGAATCATTATTTTCAAAATATGGAAGAGCTAAAAATTATTTATGATCATGCCATACTTGAATCCAGAATTGAAATGCAGGAGCAAACATTTCAGAATATTTCCAGGGAAATTCATGATAATATTGGTCAAAAGCTTGCGCTTGCACAAATGCAGTTGAATACTATTACTTATAATACTGTAGAAAAAACGTCTGATCAAATAAGTTCAGTAACAGCTATCATCAGTAAGATTTTTGATGATCTCAGGGATATTAGCCGTAGTTTGAGCAGTGAAATTATTTCGCAAAATGGACTGATTGCTGCTATAGAATTTGAACTTTTGCAAATTAATAAAACGGCTAACTACGATTTTCAATTTAATGTAAACGGGGATACTTCTTTTCTAAAGGATGAAACAGAACTTGTTTTATTAAGAGTGATACAGGAAGCGCTTCATAATGTAATTAAACATGCAGAGGCTTCAAAAATAAATATTACTTTAGACTACAGCAAAGAAGTACTAAAGTTGTTGGTTTCTGATAATGGGAAAGGGTTTGATTGTAATGGGATTAATTTGGTTGGGACGGGGATCAAAAATATTAAGAAAAGAATTAAACTTTTAAAAGGGAATTGTGTTTTGGAAAGTAATTATTTAACGGGAACTCAATTTACAATATTAATACCCATAAGCTTATGAATGACGATTTAAAAATACTTATTGTTGATGATCATATTGTCTTGAGAGATGCGTTGGCTCAACTTGTCAATACTTTTGAAGGTTGTAGTGTAATTGATACCGCTGATAACGGAAAAGATATGATTATAAAAATAGAGCTAGGTAATATTCCTCAGCTTGTAATTCTTGATCTAAATATGCCGGTAATGGATGGCTATGATGCTGCCAAATGGCTGTATGAAAATTATCCTCAAATCAAAGTAATTGTATTGACAATGTATGATTCTGAAATTCCACTTATCCGTTTATTAACCATTGGGGTAAGGGGCTTTTTGAAAAAAGATGTTTCTCCGTCTGTATTTAAAGAAGCCATCCTTTCCGTTGCCAATGGTGGTTACTATTATTCTCATAACGCAACAGCAAAACTTTCGGGTGTTTTTAAAAAAACACAGCTGTCTAATATTGCATTGGATAAAGCAATATTAAGTCCCATAGAAATGGATTTTTTAAAATTAGCCAGTACAGAAATGACTTATAAAGAAATTGCATTTGCTTTGGACCTAACTCCCCGTTCCATTGATAATTACCGGGATACTTTGTTTGAAAAGCTGGAAGTGAAAAGCAGGGTAGGTTTGGCTATTTATGCTGTAAAAAATGGGGTTGTAACTTTTTAAGGGCTGTAGAAAAAAGTATATAGACCGTGTATTTCATAAAAAAGAAATCCCCTACTTATAGGGGATTCTTAGTATCGGGGAGCAGACTTGAACTGCCGTCCGCCGCGGCGGATATGAATCCGATGCGTTAGTGTGGTAATGTTTTAATAAATTCTCGTCCAACTCCTGTCTTCAACCATTTTTCATAATCCATAGCAGCATTTTTGTTCTCAAATTC
>CANNJE010000208.1 GCA_947504605.1 Chitinophagaceae bacterium | reverse complement strand
CCGGTGCCGAAGGTTTATTTGGAGGCTACGAAAACATCGCAACAGACAAAAATGGCAATATCACTTTCAGCCGAACCGATATCCCACGCCGCCGCCAATGGTACCTCGCTCCCGATGTGGACCTCACTAAAATTAAAACCAATAAAAAAGGAATTAAAGTAGCATTACAAATCCTCAATATTGTCAAATTCCCCACACCCTCCCTCGAATACAGCCGCGGAAAATTCTCCTGGAACTGGCTGCATTTCTAAATACAGTACAAAAAAAAAGTGCAACCAAAGTTGCACCTGTATCTTTACTGCTATTTTTTTCAACCCTTCAACCCTTCAACCCTTCAACCCTTCAACCCTTCAACCCTTCAACCCTTCAACGTTAAACGACTTAAACGTTAAACCCTTAAACGGTTTATCCATTCGCAATCTTTATCACCTCCTCCACAAATTCATCCCCCTTATATTGGTATGGTTTAAACTCAGGCAATATGTTGGTCAGCATAGTAGAAATAGATGCACAATCATGTAACCTCGCATTGATTTCCAGATCAACCAGCTGATCACTAAAATTTTTATTAGTATCCGTACTTTTAATCGCTTTTAATATACGCGGATGATTCGTTGCAATACAAGTCTCTGTATCCTTAAACAATTCCTCATACATTTTTTCGCCCGGTCTCAATCCCGTAGGCTGAATATCAATATCCTCATAAGGCCTATATCCTGCCAGCTGAATCATTCTTTTGGCAAGGTCAATTATTTTTACAGGTTTACCCATATCAAATAAAAGAATATCGCCCGACTGACCCAATTTTCCGGCTTCCAGCACTAGTTTAGATGCCTCCGGTATCGTCATAAAATAACGGGTAATATCAGGATGCGTAATCGTAACCGGACCGCCCTGTTCTATTTGTCTTTTAAAAGTAGGCACCACCGATCCTGCTGATCCCAAAACATTTCCAAAACGGGTAATAATAAACTGGGTTTTACTGTTCTCCTTATCGCTCAAAGACTGAACAAACAATTCAGAGATACGCTTAGTGGCCCCCATAATATTTGTAGGATTCACCGCCTTATCGGTCGATACCAGCACAAACTTTTTCACATGATGAAACAAGCAAAGTTCTGCAACCAGTTTTGTACCAAAAATATTGGTAAGGATTGCTTCACATGGAAATATTTCCATCATCGGCACATGTTTATAAGCCGCTGCATGAAATACAAATTTAGGTTGATGTTTTGCAAAGATTCCTTTTAACCTCCGCTCATCCCTTACCGAAGCAATTTCTATTTGCAGATTGATACTGCCCTTAAATTTTTTAATCAGCTCATTTTCCAAATCAAACAAACCCGATTCCGACTGATCCAGCAGGATGAGTTTTTGAACCTTGTTCCTGCACAACTGCCTGCAAATTTCACTGCCAATAGAACCCGCTGCACCGGTTACCAATACAGTAGCATGATCATAAATCTGATCCAATAAATTTTTAGGCAACACAATCTCTTCTCTTTCCAGCAGTTCCTCAATATTCATTTCCTTGATCTGTGTTTTCCTTAGGGCGCCACCTGTCCAATCATTAAAAGGTGGAACAATATGCACTTTTATCTTTAACGGACCACACATATCCGTAATCATAATTTTTCGGTCAACCGACAAATTACTGATCGCAATATATAACTGCGTAATACTGTATTGTTTTAATAATTTATTTACCCGATCACCCGAAGCATTAAAAATGGGCAACCCTCCAAGCTCCTTACCAATCTTAGAATGATTATCATCCAAAAAACCAATCAACTGCGTATTTAATCCCACATCCTGCATCAAAACATTTTTGGTAATCAACCCCATTTCGCCCGCTCCAAAAATCATACTTCTTCCGGAAGTCAAAGTCTTTTTATGTGCCCTGTGGTAGATCTCTTTTACAAAAATCCTGAACGCCACCATCCCAAAAATCACTACAAATAAATTAATAATCAATATCTCCAGACTCAAATGATGGGTAAGAAATTTATTTTGATCTGCTCCCAAAATAAACAACCATATCCCCAACTGCAGCAACGCAAGTTTCGCTACCCGCATAATGTCCTTCATCTCCGAATAACGAATGATTCCTTTATGAGTCGAAAATTCTAGAATACAAATTACACCAACAATTATATTTACGAAAAATGTCGGCAACAGACCAATGATCTGCCCAAGATTAATAGAAAAACGTTCACTAATAAAAAAGGCAAAATAAAAGGCAAAACATAGGATGACCACATCTATAAAAAAGATGGCCCACCTTGGTGCAAATTTGTTAAAAAAAAGACGATTCATATAAGTTATTTAGGTTCGGTTAAAATGCCAACTGCTTTTAATAGGATGTTTTATATTCTAACATCTACTTTTAGCCTTAAGCCCACTACCAGCGTTTAAAACCTCCAAAACGGAGAACAAAGTTAAAAATTTACCATATATTCTTTTGTAGTAATTTCACTACAAAAAATATCCTTCCCACAATCATCCGCTCAGCTTACAGCTTTAAACCATTCAAGTACCAAGCCCACCGCAGCTATAAAAGAAATTCAAACATTACAAACCCATATTATTCCGAAGGAATAATCCTTTGTGTCTTTGAGCCTTTGTGGCTATAAAACCTCTTGCCGTAGGCAAGACCATTTACCTTTTGCGTAAAACACTTTACCCAAACACTATAAGGTTACCCTCTCAAAACCCAACACACAAACCTTGGTTTCTTCAACTACTTTCAACCCTTCAACTACTTTCAACCCTTCAATTTCTTACAACCTTCACTTTTCACTTTTCACCTTTCACCTTTTAACCCTTCAACCTCTTACAACCTTCGCCTTTCACCTTTCCCTTTTACACCTTCTTAGTCAACGATATTGATTCCTTAATTTATTCTCATTATTCATCCCGGATAAACCCTATTTTTCTTCGAGGTGGCTTGGGAGGATTGATTAAATGTGCCAATGCATTATAAACTTCGGTGAATTGTTGATCATACTTTTTTCCCATTTCTGTCAATAACTGCATGATCTCTTTGTAATTCATGGCAATCTTTCTCAATGCTATAAAAGTACGTATGATCGCAATATTCATTTCAATAGCTTGCTTGCTTTTTAATACGCTTGATAACATGGCAACACCTGTTTCAGTAAACGCAAAAGGTTTTGCACCACCCAGAAATTTTTTATGTGGTATCACATTTTGTGATACCACCAGTTCGATTTCTGTTTCAGACAATTCAAACATAAAATCTCCCGGAAAACGATCGGCATTTCTCCT
>CANNJE010000207.1 GCA_947504605.1 Chitinophagaceae bacterium | reverse complement strand
AAGAATGAATATATTTACGTTTCTAAAAAACATCACATGCTAAGAATTCTCTTTGTATTACTTACTACACTTTCACTCAATACAAATGCCCAAAACGTTTTAGGAAAACTAACCGTTGAAAAAATAATGAGAAATCCCAAATGGATGGGCACTTCTCCTTCCAATCCGGTTTGGAGTGCAGATGGGAAAACCCTTTATTTTAACTGGAACCCAACCAATGAACCCGCAGACTCCTTATATGCATTGAACAGCGACCATAAAGTACCCGCAAAAGTTGAAGCTGCTGCAAAAAAACAAATACTTTATGCCGGCAACATTTTGTACAACAACAATAGAACCGCCTATACCTATGCCAAAGATGGAGACATTTATTATACCGAATTAAAATCGGGTAAAACAAAACGGATTGTAAATACCGGAGATTTTGAATCCAACCCACAGTTTTCTTTTAACGATACCAAACTGGTCTATGCCCGCAATCAGAATTTATATACATGGGATATCAGCAGCGGGGAAACCATCCAACTTACCAGGATACAAAACGGCAGCAGCACTCCTGCAAAAGCAGGAAAAGAAAAAACAGATACCGACAACCAACAGGAAAAATGGTTAAAACAGGATCAGTTAAAAACCTTTGAAATATTAAGAGAAAGAAAAGAAAAAAAAGAAGCTACCGAAGGGTACAATAAAAATTTGCCAAAAGAAAAAGAAATAAAAAGCATCAGTATTGACGATAAAAACTTGCAGAATTTAATGGTTAGTCCGGATGGCCGTTTTATTAGTTACAGGCTTTATAAATCGGCTGCAGGCAATAAAGGAACCATTGTTCCAAGTTATGTAACCGAGACTGGTTTTACTACAGATATTTCCGGAAGAACAAAAGTGGGAGAATTGCCCGGCAGTTCTGAACTGTATATCTACGACAGGCAGCGGGATAGTTTATACCAAATAAAAGCAGATGAACTACCGGGTATAAAAGACCAGCCGGATTATGTAAAAGATTATCCCAAACAAACAGAAGATAAAAACAAAAAAACAGAAAACAGATCGATTTATTTCAATAGCCCTCTCTGGTCGCCAAATGGAAATTACCTGTTATTGGATATTCGTTCCAATGACAATAAAGACCGCTGGTTGATGGTTTGGGACACAGCCACAGCAAAAATGAAACTCGCCGATAGACAAAGAGAGGAAACATGGATTGGCGGACCGGGAATGTATAACCTGGGTTGGTTAAATGAAAATACCATCTGGTACCAATCTGAACTTAGTGGCTATAGCCACCTGTATAGTTTTGATGTAAAAACGGCTAACAAAAAAGCCATCAGCTCCGGCAAATACGAAGTGCAGGATGCTGACTTATCCCATGATAAAAAATATTTTTATATTACCACCAATGAAGTACACCCCGGCGAAAAACATTTTTATCGTTTGTCCGTTACCGGTGGTAAGGCCGAAAAATTAACCAGCATGGAAGGAAGCAATCAGGTGGTTTTATCGCCCGACGAAAAATCAATGGCTGTCCTTTACTCCTACTCCAATAAACCTACAGAACTTTTTCTGCAGGAAAACATATTGGGCAAAAAAGCAATTCAGATAACAGATAAAGCGCAAAGCGCAGAATTTAAATCCTATTCATGGAGAGATCCGGAACTCATGACTTTTAAAGCCAGAGACGGTGCCGATGTTTATGCAAGATTGTATCAACCAACCAACCCTCATCCAAATAAACCGGCCGTTATTTTTGTTCATGGTGCAGGATACCTGCAAAATGCACACAAATGGTGGAGCAATTATTTCAGGGAATATATGTTTCATAATTTACTGGTAGATGAAGGATATGTTGTGATGGATATTGACTACCGTGGCAGTGCAGGTTATGGCCGCGACTGGCGTACCGGCATTTACCGATTTATGGGTGGAAAGGACCTTACAGATCAGGTGGATGCTGCAGCATACCTCGTAAATAAGCTGGGCGTTGATAAAAATCGTATAGGCGTATACGGCGGTTCTTATGGCGGTTTCATAACATTGATGGCCATGTTTACAACCCCGGATGTTTTTGCCGCAGGAGCTGCATTAAGGCCCGTTACAGACTGGGCCAATTACAATCATGGATATACAGCCAATATTTTAAACGAACCATTTAATGACAGCATTGCCTACCGGAAAAGTTCGCCCCTGTATTATGCAGATGGGCTGAAAGGAAATTTACTGATCTGCCACGGAATGATTGATGTAAATGTTCATTACCAGGATGCTGTTAAATTAACCCAACGATTAATTGAACTGCAGAAAGATAATTGGGAATTGGCTTCCTATCCAATGGAAGACCATGGTTTTGTAGAACCAAGCAGCTGGACAGATGAGTATAAACGTATTTTTAAATTATTTGAAACCGTTTTAAAAAAATAGGATCCTAAGCATACCTGCTTATTTAAAACCCATTTAAAATAATCATTTAAATAAAACACTAAAGGCCGCCACATCAGTGGCAGCCTTTAATCTTTCTTGAGGTTATATTAATTTTTTGTGAGCAGGTGTTGCTGATTGTATATTTCTGCTACAGCCAACAAACGCTCTGTTAAAGTCTTATTGTCTTTACTGTTTAAAATTTTCAGAATATCCTGATGGTCTTTTACCATTTCAAGAACCAGTTCAGGAGAATAAGGAAGAATTTTTCCATCCTCGCCAGATTGAATAAATAATTCATCGATTGCTTTAGCCCCATTAAAGTATTTTTTACAAAAAACACTGATATGACCGCTAATGATTCTTACAGCAAATCCTGGTAAAGCATCAATAGCTACTTTACTTTGATGGCCATTTTCAAGGTATTTCTGAGAGATGGCATAATGTTCAGCATCCTGATATGCTTTAATATCAGCAGCTTTGATTTTAATATTGCCATCCGCTAGTAAATAAGGGGAAGTAAAGATGCCGGTAACCATTTTCAGGCTAGAATAATGCTGAATCGTACCATCTTTTTTCTGTACGAAACAAATAGGTTCTTTTCCTTGTTGTGTCTTGATTTCGGTCTCTTTAACAGTTTGAGCTTGGTTAACTGTAGAGAACCCGCCCAGTACCATCACAAGGCTCAAAAGCATCGGGATGCGGGATAGATTTTTTTTCATGATTGTGGATTTATAAGGGTTTGTCCTTAAAACGATATAAATACTCCTTTATTGCAATAAGTCTAAAATTTAATATAAATGCAATGAAATATTTGATCCTTGCATTTTGTATAAACATTGCGTTAAAATACCGTTAAAAAAATAGATTTATTTTAATAATACTGCGATTTATCTAATTAACAGGAGGGTTT
>CANNJE010000206.1 GCA_947504605.1 Chitinophagaceae bacterium | reverse complement strand
TTGCAGTTGTTGCTAAAGTCATTATCGCTATCTGATACTAAAAATGCAATGGAGGCCGTAAGAAGCAGCAAGGATACTGTTATTAATAAGCTATTTACTAATTGGCAAAATGACAAAAAAATTTTATCAAAACAATATTCATTACCCATTGCTAACAGAAGAGCAGATTTACAAGAGTTGGAAGCTACTATTGAAAATCTTGAAAAAGAACTCAATCGTAAATCAGCCGGGTTTCGCAATCAGCAGAATGCCCTTCGTATCTCAATGGCAGATGTGCAAAAATATTTAGGAGAAGACGAGGTGGCTATTGAGTTTGTCCGGTTTGATTTATATAATAAAGAATGGACAGACAGTACTATGTATGCGGCGTATATATTGCGAAAAAATGATTTAATTCCAATATTTGTTCCCCTTTGCGAAGAGAAACAACTGGGTAAATATTTTTCATCAACAATTGGTGCAGCTACCATTAAGGCCATTTACCGTAGTGATGCGATAGATGAAGACAATAAGCCAGCCATTTCCGGCGATAGCTTATATGCATTAATCTGTAAGCCCTTACTCCCTTACCTGGAAGGAATAAAAAAAATAAACTATTCTCCAGCCGGGTTATTATACAAAGTAGCCTTTCATGCATTACCCGCCGGCGATAGTCAATTACTGTTGGATAAATACGAACTAAATCAATATACCAGTACCCGGCAATTAGCCCTAACAGAAGAGAAGAAAAATTCAACTACATCTATAACATTATTTGGCGATTGCCAATTTACAATGGATAGTATTTCTATAATAACAAACATGGCTGTTAGTGAAAAGGCAAATACTTTAATTACAGCATCCGCCAACAGGGGTGAGACAGTCGGTAGTTGGAAACAACTTTCCGGTACTGCTGAAGAAATAAAAAATATTCAAACCCTCTTTAAGCAAAATAAAATAAATACCACCTCTTTTTCTCAAATAAATGCCACAGAAGAACAGTTCAAATCTTTAAGCGGACAATCGCCAAAAATTTTACACCTTGCAACGCATGGTTTTTTTCTTCCCGATCCGGAAAAGAAAAAGAAGGAAGGCTTTGCCGTGGCCGAAAAAAATTCTTTTACCCTTGCGGATGACCCGTTGCTGAGAAGCGGTATCGTATTATCGGGAGCTAACAGAGTATGGAGCGGCGGATCACCCATATCAGGCAGAGAAGATGGAATAGTAACGGCGTATGAAATAGCACAGATGGATTTAAGCAAAACCGATTTGGTAGTACTCAGTGCCTGCGAAACTGCCTTGGGAGATATAAAAGGAAATGAAGGCGTGTTTGGCTTGCAAAGAGCATTTAAAATGGCGGGAGTAAAAAACATGCTGCTCAGTTTGTGGAAAGTACCGGATGCAGAAACTGCTGAGCTGATGCAAATATTTTATACTAATTATCTACAAGGCAAAACGGCAAGAGAGGCGCTGGCTTCTGCACAGCAGGAAATGCGAAAAAAATACAGACCATACTATTGGGCGGCATTTGTTTTAATTGAATAACAGTTTCCCATCTACCCTACTGGCACCAGTGGAGCTGCACTTGCCAGCATATAATTATTCTTTCTTAATTTTAAAAGGACAATTTTAAATTTAACAAGCCTCTACAAAACAAACCAGCTATGCCATTTGAAAATATATTATTCCTGTTAATTTTAGCCTGTTTATTATTAATGATTATTGGTTTCATTTCACCAAAAACAAGTTTATTTTGGTACAAACATGAAAAAACCAGGAAGAAATCTGCACAGATCTATGGCCTCTTTCTACTAATTTTCGTTATCCTATTTGGGCTCTGGATCACGGCTTAGTTTCTCCTGTGTTGGGCACAAATATTCCTTTCCACAATGATTAAACCCAAACCTAAGCTTTGTGGGATCACCTGTGTCTCTTCAGTTCCATCGGTTTGCAACCGCATTTAAAAAAAATAATATGTCTATATTTACGTAACCAGTCAGAACAAAAACGGCAGTACAATAAAGGGAGCCTACAATTCCATAATCATTTCGATAAACATCAGTTATTATTTACAGTAACATTTGTGTTAGTGAAACAGAAAAGTGCACGAATCCCTGCATTTTAGCACTACTTGTTGGCGATCACCCGAAAGTCAAGTTCCCGTTCTACTATAACTATGAGTAGAATCATCTTTTACTAACAGGACTTTCATTTAATTTGCTTTTTCAAAAACTAAATAAATTATTAATCATATCTATCCGTTTATGTCAGCAACAGAATTGGATTTCAAATCAGGCGATCAATTATCTCCCCGTTCCATTTTAATCTGGCGCATTGTACAGGCAGCTGTCTGGCTTGTTGGGGCTGTCATATTAGTTTGCTTATTATTTTTCCCGCCGGTTGGCGTTTTATTATTCTGGAATATTTTAATTCCGGTGGCCCCAGCCTTATTTGTTGTAGCTACAGGTGTATGGAGAAATGTTTGCCCCCTGGCTACCACCATTTTATTGCCACGTCATTTAGGGTTATCAAAAAGAAAGAGGCTATCATTAAAACAACTTGGAAAACTTAATCTGATAGCCGTGATTACCTTGTTTGTAATTGTTCCTTTACGGCATGCGGTTTTTAATAATAACGGAACAGCAACAGGCATATTGATTATCTCCATGGTTTTTGTTGGGCTAATCATGGGATTTTTTTATGAATGGAAAAGTGCCTGGTGTTCGGGACTATGTCCGGTGCATCCAGTAGAAAAATTATACGGTGCTAACGTATTCATGTCTATGCCCAATGCACATTGCCATCAATGTATGAACTGTGTAGTGCCTTGCCCCGACTCAACATCAAATATTAATGCGGTTCATCCCACAAAAACAAATTATCATTTATTAAGCGGCCTGCTGATCACTGGCGGATTACCGGGTTTTATCTGGGGTTGGTTTCATGTACCTGATGAAACAACCATCACTACTGTAAATACTTTTTTAAGTGTTTATAAGATGCCTATGATTGGATTTAGTGCTACGCTTTTACTTTATGTTATATTATCATCCGTATTACGGCCTCAATTTGAACGCCCGCTTATAAGTATTTTTGCCGCATCGGGTGTATCCTGTTATTATTGGTACCGGATTCCTTCTTTATTCGGATTTGGCGATTTTGGCGAAGATGGTTTATTACTGAATCTCCAAAATATATTGCCCGGATGGAGCCTTACGGCAATCACCATCACAACTACACTATTCTTTTTTTATTGGCTGCTGATTCGAAAACAAAATAACAGGAGTTGGGTTATCAGACCGCAATACGGCAATAAATAATAACCCTGATGTATTGGGAATTTCTTACCAAAGTGATTTTTT
>CANNJE010000205.1 GCA_947504605.1 Chitinophagaceae bacterium | reverse complement strand
TTTATCAACCAAACTTTCAATCATTGGAAACAATTCCCTGTCTTCCTTTCGAATATGTTTCTCCAATAAATGACCAATAGTATCAAGGTAAGAAACAGCATCTTCAAGCCCTACGATATGGGTAAAATATTTTCGTAATTCAACATGATCTTCTACTAGTTCCTTCATTATTTTATCCAAACAATTGTCTATACCGGTTAGAGTCTCAAAAACTTTTTCCTCTATTTCGAAATGAGGTAATAAGTCGCTGTTGTAAAAACGAATGGCATACAAAATTTTACCTTCCGTATCTGCCGGTAACAATTTATAGCCGGGTGCATCCCTTTTTAACAACTGTGACAAAATGAGTCCTCCATGATGCTGTCTGGATAAAGGCGCCAGTGATGAATGGCGTTTCATAAATCTTTAGATTTAAATTTTCGCAGAGACAAAAACAGTGGCATTGCAATCCAAAACAAGAGTACTATAAATGCAAAAATGATACCTTTGGTACTTCCAAAAAATTCTTTCAAAACTGCGCCTGTATAACCAAGCATCGCAGCAACATCCATTTGTAACATTATAAGAACCCTCCCCAAATCAATGGGATTTAAAGCACTTATTGCGATCATTGGCTTTTCCAATGGGTAATCGGCAAACTGAAATAACAGGAACAATACCAGACCGTCGAACAACAATGAAAAATACAGCCACAGAAGAATTACCACGCCTATACCTTTTGCCTTATCTCTGGTTTTAACAGCTGCAAGCATGGCAATACCAACAAAAATGATGCTTAAGCTTACACCTACTACACACATCAACAAACCTAAAATGTTAGGGTGGTATATTAATAAAGGAATACCGGCGCCAACAAAAAACGACAGACTCAATGATACTGCAAGCCCTGTATATAAACTAAGCCAAATTGTTTTTCTTTTAAGCGGCTGACTAACTAGTAATTCAATAAACTCATTACTATTGTAAATGTAGATGGTAGAAAAAATAATACATACTAATGGAATGATCAACAGGATGATATTAAGTAAACTCAATAACCCTTTGGTAGCATTATCTTCCAAACCAAAAACACTTAGAGAAGTAATTAAAAGAATAACTGTATATACCAGTACAATCTTATTTCGAAGGATATCCCAGGTAACGTATTTAATAATTTTTTTCATACTTAATTTTTTAACATCACGCTTGCTATTGCTTTGGCCAATTTAGTCTCACCTGTATCCATTTTAAGTTCTTCAATAGTTTTAAGGAATATCATTTTGCCTTCCTGCATATAAATTACCTGTGTAATAAGATCATCCAAATCGCTCAGTACATGCGAGGTGATCATCACCAATTTCCCTATTTCTTTTTCTTTAATAATCTTAGCCTTTAAAAATTCTGAAGCTATAGGATCAAGCCCTGCAGTTGGTTCATCTAAAATCAGAACAGCGGGATTAAACAAAAAAGCCAGTGCGGCGCTTACTTTTTGCCTCGTTCCTCCAGAGAGCGTACACATTCGCTTATTTAATATCTCTTTCAACCCAAATTGTATAACTAACTCCTCATCTAATTCCTTTTTAGAACTACGAATATCCTTCATCATATCAAGTACCTGGCCGATCGTCATATTTTCTGGATACCTTCCTATCTGTGGCATATAACCGATATCATCTCGGTATAACCAGTTATGCGAAATATTTTCACCTTTAAAAGTAATAAAGCCGCTATCGGGCACGACCATTCCCAATATTGATTTTATAAGGGTTGTTTTTCCGCTTCCGTTGGGACCTATAAGCGCAATACATTCACCTTTGTTGCAAATAGCTGATACATTATCCAACGCTTTTAATTTTCCAAATTGTTTGCTTACATTATTTGCAATAATCATGTTGTTATTTTTACCACCCATTAAATTAATTAGCCCTCTTCAAAACGACCAAAATATAAACTTCAATAATCAATTATTATTTAAAAGGCCTTCTTCATCATTGGCCTGTTGTCTTTAAGGTTTTCCGGCGTAAGGCTTGGTATTATCTTTTCTGTTTTATCTAACAATGATGTAATAAAGCTTCTAAAAAGAATCATAGCAGAGGGATATTTTTCAACTATCATTGAATACATGCTTACTGGCCGGTAAGGAATATCTCCTATATTATCCTTGTTCAAATCGTACCCCACATATTTATCCCAATAATTATTGTTAATGGTATTTTGCATAAGCGACCCATTGGTGCCTACATCAAACGTGTTCCCTATAAAATTATTTTTTTCCAAAACCACGTCCATACAACTGGCTTGTATCTTTAGCGCCCATCCATTATTTTCGAAAGTATTATACTTCATAAAAATCCTACTGGCCCCTTCCATAAAAATAGCACTGGTATTTTTTGCAAAATAATTGCCCTGCATATAACCATCAGAAATCTCTTTAAGTAAAATGCCATGAGATGCATCACCCCAGTTTTCTTCAAAAAAATTATTAAACATTTTTATCCGGTTACTGAACATTACAGAAACTCCTGAACCATTATTAGAAAAAATGTTACAGATATAACTATCATCATTAGAAAACATAAAATGCAACCCATATCGAATATTATCTTTAGAAGTATTTCGCCAGATAACAGAATTTTTCACAAACTCAAAATAGATACCATCCCTATGCCCGGTAATAGTATTGCCGATGATACGCATACTGTCGCTCTTCCAACAGTGTATGCCATTGCCGCTTTGCTGTTCTTCTTTACTAAAAGCTGTAAGTTGGTTATTTTCAATTGTACAATTAAGAACATTTTCTGTAAAAATTCCAAAAAATGTATCTTCCAGTTTATTGTTTTTTATAACAACATCTCTATTCCCGTAGATTTTTATACCACTTAAATCTTCCAAACTTGAAATGCCGGAATGCACAATCTTGAATCCATCTACGACAACAGCATCGGCTTTAATAGAAATGATCTGGTATTTTTTTTCACCATCCAAAACAGGGAAATTAATTCCTTTTAAAACGATACTTTTATTTATAACAAGATTTTGTTCTTTATAAACACCTGCTTCTACTAAAATAGTATCACCAGCAGAAGCAATATTAAGCGCTGCCGTTATTTTTTTACATACATGGGTTGGACCAACAAGAATAGTTTTGGCAGAAACTATATAAAAAAAAAGAAGGCTTAATATGGTAAAACAAATTCTCACTTCTGCATATCCTCCCATGAAATTTTATTACCCTTAAAAATTGGCAACAATTGAATAAGGCTATCTTCATCACTGAATGCTGCAATATTTCCGTTCATCGGACTTTTTAAACCCGGACTATGTAAAAAATAGGCATTGTCAATATTTATCAATTCATTTGGGCTGCTAAAATTGGTAAAGTAA
>CANNJE010000204.1 GCA_947504605.1 Chitinophagaceae bacterium | reverse complement strand
CAGGCACTATTCACATATGCCTAAACTCTGATGGGGCAAAAAAATATCAGTAAAAATTTAATTGCCTATAATAAAAATAAAATACTGAAATATCCATCGTTCCTTTTACGAAATACAAATCCTTTATCTCAACTTAAGGTCAGGGTTTTTGGGAACTTGTAAAAAAGATACATTTAAGCGCATGAGAAAGACATTGATACATAATAATTAGAACATTAGTTAATATTAATTGCATCCGCTAGGTTCTAGCCAAATTACTCAGGAAATTTTGATAATTATAGAAAATAAAAAACAGTCTTGCAAAACCACCTTCCTCACATGTATTTTATATCTCAATGATTGATTGAAAATTTATATAATGGATTGCCGGTCTTTTTGAGATTTCAGAATGATCGTTTTTTTTAATATCGGAGCTGGCATTTCCTGAAATAATACCAATTTTATTTCACAGCCAGAATATTAAAAACCCGTTTTGTTTCATCATCCTGCAAATGCTGGCTAAGTGATACATACCTGTAAAACTCTTTGCTGCCAGGAGCATGTCCCGACACTTTTCTGACTAGATTTTCGGGCATACCTAAAGATAGCAATGTGGTTACGGCTGTGCGCCGCATGGTGTGTGAGGTAAGCTGATCACAAAACCGATGAAGTGTTTTCTTTTTATCGTGGTTAAAAAGTAAAACCGGAACACCTTTCTGCATCCTTGTTTTAGAAATGACATTTGTCCAGCCTGCTTTTTCTGCCAATTTTTTTATATAGATATTGATATTGCTTTTATTAAAGCGGGGAAGCAAAAAACGGCTTTTGGTTTTATACTTTTCTAGTATCGCCCTTGTGTATGCTGGCAATAAAAGTTTTGTAATCGTATTTGTTTTGGCGGATTGTACAACAAGGTAAGTGTTACCGTCTATCTCCTCCAGGTTTTTTATAGTGAGGCTTAATAAATCGGCAATGCGCAGCCCTACAGTACAGCCAAAAACAAAAAAGTCTTTGGTTTGCAGCAGACGAGCTGTGAGGCTTTTTTCAAAACCCATATCATTGATTAGAAAACTTAGTTGTTCCGGAGTTATTACATGAATGGGAATAGCTTCTTTGGCAATAAAGTTTAGTGGAAAAAAGCGATTTAGGAGCCAGCCTTTTTCTTTGTAGCAGTAATTAACAAAGCAGCGCAAAATTTTAAACTGGTTAGCCACATGGTTATCGAAAGAATGGCGGCGGTATAAAAAATCAGCAAAGTCCCATGCAAATTGCTTCCAGTATTTGCGCTGGGCCAGGTAATGCTGCTGGTTGGTTTTAAAGCCTGTATAAATAAGGAAACGGTTATCCTTTTCATTTTCAAATAAACGTACAAGGTTAAGGCACATGGTATAACCGGTAATGGTTCCCTTGCTTATTCTGCGGCCATTGGTTAGCCTGCGTTTGCCTGTGCGAGAAGCAGTGATGAATTTCCTAAATTCATCTGAAAATAATCTTTGAGAAGTTTTTTTTCATAAATAATATTTTAGGGTAAAAAAGTACGGATAAAGTGGGGGAAGCTGTAAATTTTATTTTGTTCAATAAAAATGCCCCCATTAAGTGTCTAACTTTTTTGGGGCAGTCTAGTGAGGGGCTTTGTTGTTATTGTGCAATCTTTTTTAATTTGATTTTATCATGATACAGCAAGTCATTTTTCTTTACAGTAATTGTATCAGTAAGTTTTGTCCGAGCAAAGTCGTTTGAGTTAACTGTAAACTTTAAAACTACCTCTTTATTTTTATTATTGCTATTATTAACTTCTATTTTTGAAGAGTATAACGTATCTATCTTGGGGCTTGATGATAAAAGTCCTGTGTAAGAAAGATAAGATTTGATTTGAACAGTTTTAATGTTAAGGTCAGAAAAAAAAGCTGTATCACCTGATACACTGGCTACTGTATAATCATTTATGATAACATCTGCTTTTATAATATTACTTGTTGTTGTATATTGTATGGAGACCTTACTCTTGTTGTCTGCATTATCAGTTATTTTATTTTCAACATTTAAAATTTTAATATTACTATCAGTAAATCCCCTTAATATTATTTGATTTTTATTCCGTACCCAACTACCCGTGGAATATTCTAAAATACCCATTTCACTTCTTAAATAATATTCAAACCTATTAGGTTGTTGCATAAATATAATTTCTTCACCGCTAACTCCTGCATAGCTATTAGCATATCTTCCATTTAAATAATGAACGCTGTTACAATTTTCAAAAAGTAAAATTATAAAAATAAATATTGTAGTAGTATATCTCATATCGTTATCAAAAAATTCTAAGAAGTTGCATAATAATTGTATTTACCATATTTTGAACATTAGGATAAACAGAAGTAGTAGTACCTGGTTGATTAATTCCGCCTACATAAAATGCATTAATTGAATTCATATTATTGGGGACATAGCCGCCGGTTGAAGGAGGCATACTTCCTGGGCTAAATGCATATTGTGCCTGGTATGCACTGATTTCAGAATTGGCATTTGTCATTTGCTGGGCAAATAGATTAGCACCAAGAAATAACGCCCCTTGTGAATTTAAAATTATTGAATGTTCAATTCCCCCCTGAAAAGCATGCGTAATCTCATGAACAGCATTAACATCGTTGACAACATTCATAACGACTACATTTTGGTTGCTCCCGTTTACTGTCATGGATTGCATTGTGGTTCCTCCAACTGCCGAACTCTCTGTCTTAAATGTATAAGCTTGTGTCTGGTCGTTTCTAATTGCATTAAGATTAGAAAGAGAATTTGTGTTTGTAGATATTCTTGAATTAACATCGCCTAATTTCGCCTTTAACCCATCCGATTTTGAAGTATTTCCTTTTGCATCAGCAGCGGCAATTTGCCCATTTAACTTTGTTGCTTGTTTATTTAAAGAAGCATTTGTTTTATTTAGCTGCTTTTCGATACGGTTAGCCCTTCTTATGTCTCCTTTTGTTAGTAGAGTATCTCCTAAAGGATCATTATATGAAATTGGATTATTACCCATTGCAGCATATGGACTTTCCATAGAGTTAGGCTTCGGGTCAATTTGCCAAAATCTTCCTATTTGTGGATCAAAACTTCTATAAAATGTTTCGTAAAGATTTATATCAAAGTCACTATTTAATTCAGTACCTGCATTCCATTTCCTTTTATTTTCCAAAGAGCCTGCCGCCTTCGAACTTATCCCCGCCATTGTTAACCCGAACGGATAATAACAAACGCTTTTTCAAAGATCAATTGATGGAGTAAATGTACTGAAATAAATGGGGTTATAATTTATCATCTCGCTGCATAAATTACTCATCGTGGTAGATAATTCAAAAATATTCTTCAAATTCATTCCAATTTATTTTGGCAACCCAAATTTTTTCTTCCATTGAATATT
>CANNJE010000203.1 GCA_947504605.1 Chitinophagaceae bacterium | reverse complement strand
ATTAGATAAAAATGATGCATTAACGTATCAAAATTCCCACGCAGGATTTGCTGCCTGGTGGATATTGCAACATTGCAGAGGTTATAAACCATTTGAAACTAAAATATCTTTTAAAATGCAGTTACAAACTCAATAAATGCAAATGAAAACTTTACTGCTAATCTTTTCAATACTGGCAACAATAGCAATCAGTTGCAAGAAGTCGGTTAAACCACAGATAATTCAGTTTACCACCTACACCAAAGAGGTTGACTCGTCCGTTATTTGGAAAGGCAGGAATCTGGTATATTACAATTTCTTTTTTTTAGTGAAAAATTATTCTACCAAAAAGCAAGATATTTCAATAATAGACAGCTTCGCAACAAATTTTCTTACTAGCGGAAAGTTTTCTCCAAACAAAGAGGAAGTACGACTTTGGTTTTACAAGGAAACCGCCAAAACAAATATCGAAGCTATCCGCGCAAACCCTCGGGAGGTAGATAGATATTCAAATGAACACGACTTGGTTTGGGGTTTCACCTTGCAAAAAAACAGTTTCTTAAGACGAAAAAAATTCAAAGATGGAGAAGTGATAGAAACAAATTCAATAAAAATTGACCCAGCTCCTAAATTTAGAATTGAGAAAGTTGAATGACCAACTTTACTTCTGCCAACAATGCATTGGCAATATGGTGGCGGACGAACAAATGCTCAACAGTTATAATTCTGTTGAGCATTTGTAGTATATTGAGCGGACGGAATTCTGATGCCACCACATCGCCAATGCCTCGACGTTGGCAGAAATAATTCGCAGCACTTCAAACTTCGACAGTAAAAAATTAGGATATTAAGAAACCCTGAAACAATAATTACTTTATGAGAATATGAAACTAACGAAACTTAAATTTGCTAACGGGCAGAAAAATCCGACTCAGTGCCTAATCTGGAGGTAGGAATTATTTATAACCTTATATTATGAGAACAACAAAACAACTGTTTACCTTATTCTTATTTGCATCACTCCTGTTTTTTATTTCATGCAAAAAGACAGACACAATTTCAGTCACTGAAAACCTAAGCACAAATTCCACCGAAGAAAAGTTTTTTAATTCACACAGAACGGCTGATCCTACAGAAAAAGTATTGATTGACTTTCTTAAAAGAGTTAATGAAAAAGACAAATTTGTAGAGCAAACGGCAAAGCAAATTGGCTTTCCACGTTGGGACAAAGTAATCACTTCGCTTAAAAAGAACAAAACGCAAAATTCAAGAGATTTAGTGGGTGACTCTGTTCAGACATTTTATATTCCATTTGTTAGAGATTCAGCTAATGTCGTGAATGCAACAATGATTGTTACCGCTACAAGTACCGATACAAGTTTCCGATATATTTGCGACTGGCAATATCTGGATACGATTTCTACCGGTGCAAGCAGCAGGGCACAGTCTTTATTATTGATGAACCTTGACAGAAATGTTTTTGGCGAAAGGTTGTATAAAATAACAGATACCGTCGCATTTGGCAAAAATGCTGCGCAACAATATCCACGTTATATAAAGCTTTCTAATAACAATTATTCCGCTAATAATTTAATGGTTGCGGTAACTATTACCTATTGTTATGAGTATTGGTATGACAGTCATCAGGGCCAACTGATTGGTTGTCCTCCTGGCCCGAGCTGTTCAGATTGGTCGCTCGGATACACGTGTGATGACTATGTTTTCTGGGCTTATGTGGAAGATGGAGGAGGCGTTGGTGGAAGTGGGGCTGGCACAGGAAGTGGAGGAGCTGGAAATAACGGAGGTTCCATACCTCCTAATTGTAATCAGCAACCAGTACCTTTTGCAAAAGGATTAAACAACCAAAGTAATGTAGTTAACCCTTGTGGTGGTGGCGGTTGGATACCACTACCGATTGATGACGATCCTATACCACCACAAAACCCATGTGCCGTTGCACAAAATGCAGCAAAAAAATTGGACACGCTCTTTACAAAATGCAAAGCAGATTCAATATTATCTACAATACCCAACCTGGCTACTGAAACTAAAGAAAAAGGCTTTCCTATTTATAAAAAAATTACCATAAGCTCAACTAACCCTCAAGATACGACGAGCACAAGCTATAGCACTGGTACGATACAAACAGGCACAGATTCATCTATTACAATAAGTAGTACTACAAACAATTTAAGATTTCTTGCAGGGTTAGTTCATACTCATCCTGACACAGGTTATTCAGCTCATTCTTCTTTAGACTTATATGAGTTAATTGAGGAAACTTTATCAAATAATCATTTTCAGGGCTCATTTGTTGCTGCAGCAAATGGTGATAAGTATGCAGTAAATGTAACTGATTATGCTAAGGCAGCGGTCTTTTTGGGTACAAAAAACCTTTATTTAGATGGAGCCAAATGGAATGAAACATCAGTTATTGGTAAGTCGTTTAGACAGGCAGAAAAACACTTTCAAGCCATGTATAAGGGCTACCCAAATCATACTAACCTTGCCTATGAGATGGCAATGGCAGCTGTATTAAATCAGTTTAATACAGGCATAACGCTAAGTAAAAAAGATGCTACAGGCAATTTCAAACCAATTGTGGTAAAAACAGCCCCCGACCCCCAAAAGCCAAAAAGAATAATTTATACACAGGAATGCCTTTAATTCTTTAATTTTAAAATACATCAAGATGAAAACGATACTTTTTACAATACTTTTTTGCTTTTCTGCTTTTATTAAAAATGCAGATGCACAAACCACAGGGGTGCCGGACACGCTTGCTTACTTGCAAACAATTGTAGCAAATAAGTCCCAATATATTGGTCAACCATTTTCTGTTTTATTGAGTAATTTACAAATATCAATAAAGTTTTTTTCGCCATTTGGAAGTATTCCGCATGATAAGACAAAAGAAACATCTACGGAATTTAGTTTCTATTTTCCGCAAAATGCAAATGAAATATATCTTACTTATCCAAGTTTAAGAATATCATGGCAACCGTATTTGGATAATATTCATGCCCATTCTTTGTATAACCAATACAATGGAGGCTGGGTTCCTACAGTTGTATCATATTACACTTCTGGTATTATTGCTGATATTCAAATAAGAGAATAAGAATTAATTGCTTTAATTAGCAGAAGTCAAATAAAAGTAGTCAGATTAATTTCTATCAGCCGACTTTTTTTATAATAATTTCTGTCAAACAACCAGCCAACACCTGCAACGGCGTGAGATCTGCAGCGAAAAAAAATAGGCTGCCTTTTTGAGACAGCCTATTGGGGGTAAGGTCAACTACTTTCAACATTCCTCTTCCACATTTTACAATGGATATTCCTTATTTCATCTTTTTTCCCATAGCATCAGCTGCAATAATTGCATACAATACTTTTTCCGGGGTAATTTCTCCTGCTTCTTTATGGAT
>CANNJE010000202.1 GCA_947504605.1 Chitinophagaceae bacterium | reverse complement strand
CCTTCCCTTCTTGCTTTTAATTCAAAATCCACCACCGCAACTTTTCCTTTATCACTCCTATTTATTTTAACCGTACCGGGTTTTGCCGTAGCAGAAACCAGCAGATCAATAAAAACATAATTTGGATTTTCGGCCTTAAAAACCTTTTGAACTTTTACGCCGGGGTAGTTGATACTAAACGAAGAAGCGCCAATATTTTTACCGTGCAGCATTATTTGTACTGCAGGATTTTTCATCCCCACCCACCAATGGGTAGGATAAGTTTTCACGTCGTTTGTTTGTCCAAAAACAACAATACCTGCACTAAAGCAAAGGCATAACAACAATATTTTTTTCATGATTGGTACTATATTTTATTTTTTACAATGTCATCTTTATCATTAACTATCAGGCTTAAAAAACCGGCAATAATCATACTTACACCACCTATAACCAAAGCATAAATAGCCTGGTCGTTAAAAAAGGATTTAACAAAAAAGCCCAGTATGGCAGCTGCAACAATTTGTGGTATTACAATGAAAAAATTAAACACACCCATATAAAAACCCATCCTGTTTGCAGGCAATGCTCCCGCCAGTATAGCATATGGAATGGTTAAGGTTGAAGACCATGCAAGACCTACTCCTACCATTGGCAGCAGCAACATCATTTTGTCGTCTATAAACAGCATAGAAATTAATCCTGCTCCTCCAATAACCAAACATAATAAATGCGTAAACCGTCTTCCTATTTTTTTGGCAAGCATTGGTAAAATAAAAGCAGTGATGGCCGATATCCCATTGTAAACCATAAACATCACCCCTACCCAATCTCCCGCATCCTGATAAACTTTAGAAGTGGTATCAGTTGTGCCAAAAGTATTTTGAGCAATACCGGAAGTTGTATAAATCCACATGGCAAAAAATGCCAACCATGTAAAAAATTGAACGACTGCCAACTGCATCATTGTTTTGGGCATTTTAAAAATACCTTGTGATATTTCTTTTAACCCATTGAATAATCCTTTTGTACGTAATTTTTCTTTAGCCCAGGTATCCATATTTTCAGGAGGAAATTCACTGGTCGTAAACACCGTCCACAGCACAGAAAGCAGAAAAACGGCGGCTCCTATATAAAAAGAATATTTTACGGAATCACTGATCACACCTGCAGCAGCAGTATTACTGATGCCAAACCAGTTGGTAAATATATACGGCAACAAAGAGGCTATTACAGCACCCAAACCGATAAAAAAGGTTTGGGTTGCAAAACCTGTGGTTCTTTGAGAAGAAGGTAGTTTATCGCCAACAAATGCCCTGAATGGCTCCATGGAAATATTAATAGAAGCATCCAATACCCACAATAAAGTAGCAGCCATCCACAACACACTGCTCTGTGGCATTAGAAACAAGGCTATAGCCGACAATACGGCTCCTATAAAAAAGAAAGGACGCCTTCTGCCCCACTTCGGATGCCAGGTACGATCACTCAAATATCCAATGATTGGCTGCACAAGCAAACCGGTTACAGGTGCTGCAATCCAAAGAATGCCAATCTTATCAATTTCGGCTCCAAGGGTTTGAAAAATCCGGGAAACATTGGCATTTTGTAGTGCAAAACCAAATTGTATTCCAAAGAAACCAAAACTCATGTTAAGAACCTGCTTAAAACTTAAGCGGGGCTTTACAAAGGATTCCACTGGAGAAAGGAGATCATTTTGAGACATAGCAATCAGTTGTTAAAGTGTTTAAAGTGTAAAAGTTACACTATGCTAAAAGTACACTATTTTTTGTACCAACAAAAAATGCAGGAAACTTTTTACGGCTCCCTGCATTTTTCGGTAAATTATTTCACTGTCAAACAGTGTTATGAAGCTGTTTTATTGAAAATCATATACGATATACCCCCATGGCTCAATGCTGAATTTTTGGGTAGCCGATACCTTTTCCTTTACCCCCATAAATACATTCATCGGTTCGCCGTTTATAACAGAATCGCTAATGGTAAATTGCTGTGCTTTTTTAGACATATTAAAAACCATCACTGCTTTGCGACCTTCTTTTTCTCTTACATAAGCAAATACGACATCATTGTTGCTGCTGGCAAGACGCTTATAACTTGCATCGACCGCCAGTGCAGGATTTGTTTTGCGCAGGGTTAACAATGTTTTATAAAAAGGCGCCATTTCATATTTTCCTGTCCAGGGAATGGTATCTTTTACAAAAAACTTCAGGCGCTTTTTATTCGGCAATTCCTGCCCACTGTAAATCAATGGAATCGTCTGCCCCATGGTTTGACTAAACACTGCAAAAGCTTTATAGGCATTGCCAAATTTTTCAAACTCTGTTCCGTTCCAGCTGTTCTCGTCATGATTGGTCGTAAAAAACATACGGGCAGAACCGGCAGGATGGGTTTTAATATTTTCATTGAGCAGGGAGTCAAACTGTGCCAATGTTTTTTTACCGGTATACAGGTCTTTCATTGCCCCCATTGCACCCCAGGTATAGCTTGCATTAAACCCGGCTGAGTGCAACGCTGCTTTTTCTGCTTCTGCCAACATAAACAAATCAGGTTTAATAGCCCTTAAAGTATCTATGCATTCTTTCCAGAAATCTGTAGGCACTTCACCCGCCACATCACACCTGAAACCATCGATGCCCGATTCCTTTAACCAAAATTTCATCGCAGCAATCATACTGTCCCTCAATCCCCTGCTTTTATAATTCAGTTTCCTTGTATCCGTCCAGTCAAATGCATAAATGATATTGCCGGCAGAATCCTTTTCATAAAACTCAGGATGACTTTTGATCCATGGATTATCAGGTGCCGAATGATTGGCCACCCAATCTGTGATTACTTTAAAACCCATTGTATGGGCCTCCTTTACAAGTGATTTCCAGTCGTCCATTGTACCGTATTCCTCATTTACTGCAGTATAATTGCGCACGGCATAATAACTACCCAGGTCTTTTGGCGTATTTTTCCTGTCTTCTATACCAATAGGCGTTATGGGCATAAACCAAAGAATTTCCACCCCCATTTCTTTTAAGCGGGGAAGACTTTTGGCAAAGGCCTTAAAAGTACCTTCAGTGGTATATTGCCGAAGATTTACTTCATAAATATTACTGCTGGCATACCACATCTTATTCGCTGAAAGACTGTCAACATTGGCTGCAACCCCACTATCCGATGTTTTTTTCGCTTCTTTGCAGGATGTTAGCAATAACAAAACCAGCAAAGGAATTTTTATCAATTTTAAATATAGCATGTGAAATTTTTTTTGAAGGTAGTAATTAATTGATTGTTGTAAAATTTCATCACGCAAAAAATATACCGTCCTGTAAGAATGAATATATTTACGTTTCTAAAAAACATCACATGCTAAGAATTCTCTTTGTATTACTTACTACACTTTCACTCAATACAAATGCCCAAAACGTTTTAGGAAAACTAACCGTTGAAAAAATAATGAGAAATCCCAAATGGATGGG
>CANNJE010000201.1 GCA_947504605.1 Chitinophagaceae bacterium | reverse complement strand
TTTAAGCCGGTCCGTTGTTTTAAAATGCGGTAAGCTGCTTCATCCAAACCCTCGTCGGGCATCACCAAATCACCCAATAAAGACCATTGGCCCTGGTATTTTTTCAGATCGGAGCGTATCAACAATACTTTTAGCTTGTTTTCATCAAAACCAAAAATCACACAATCAACCGACAACGCCACTTTATTAATACTCTGTACTTCGGACTGTATGGTTTTAAAAGTCTTTATTTTATTATGCGCTCCTTTTGTCAACATTTCTTCCATATTATCATTTAGAAAAGGTTTACAATTATTTAGCCTTCAAGATTCGGATACTGGTTGTTTGTTGCAAAGATTGCATGGTCAATAAATAAGAACCCGCTGCCAGCTTTGCAGCCTCCGGCATTTCTAGGATGTTTACACCAGCCTGCAATTGTACCACTTGTTTTAATAAATGGCGTCCTGTCAAATCTGAAAGCGTTAATGTTATTCCTTCTTTAACTGCTGTTGAAATATTTAGTTTTAAAACATCCGTAAACGGATTTGGCACAGCTGCAATAGTAATATTTTTTATTGCACCATTTAAACGGATCGTTGTACTATAGGTATAACGCCCGTCGGTATCCACTTTTTTCAAGCGGTAAAAATAAACAGGTGACTTACCAATTTCAGTATCAGTAAAAGAATAATTACGACTACCCGTAGCAGTTATATTTGAAAGATTGATAAAATTTTGTCCGTCTATACTACGCTCCAACTCATAACGGGAAAGATTCTGCTCATTGGTAACTTCCCAGTTTAGTACATTAGTAGAACTGTTGCTCCTACCGCTAAAGTTTACAAGCGTAACCGGCACTACAACATTGCTGCTCAGGTATACATGAAATTCTCCCGGTTGCAGATTGATAAACTGTGCGCCCCCTGTAGCACTGAATGTAGCAGGTGCATTTAAGTAATCATACCAGGTTCCTCCCGCAGGGAATGTTACATTACCTCCCTGGGTTACCACATCAAAATTACCCACTACTACTACCTTGCCGGCACTGCTGTTTAATGTCATCCATTTAAACCCGGATGAAAAATCCCTGCTTATAAACCCTGTTGTAAAGGCTTCTGCATATAAAGGGGTATTTCTTAATTGTAATATTGCTTTATAAACATTGTATAAATCTTTTCTTCCCTGCACTTGCAGATAATCCCATTTAATAGGCTTGTTGTCTGTGCGGCAATTACTATTAATGGTACCATCACTTGGGCAATAATTGATCGAATAATCATAGCCCAATTCCCCAAACTGCCAGATCATTTTTGGGCCAGGCATTGTTAAAAGAAAAGTGGCACTCAACCCCATCCTGTCTAAAGCCGTTTCAAATAATTTGGTATCATAGGTTCCCGAAGCATTGCCGTACAACATATTCTTATACATCAATCTTTCTTCATCATGGCTTTCCATATAAGCAACCACATGCGGTTGGCTCCATCCTCTGGCCACGTGTAATGCCCAATCGAAATTTGAACTACCAACCCATCCCATGGAAGCATCACTAAAAGTTGAATTCAAATTGCCCCATAACAACATTCCGTAATTGGCTAATTCTGTTTCTTCACTATTGACTGCAAAATGCTCTAAAATCGTATAAGCCCCGGGCGCTTTTAATTGTATGGTATCATAATATTTTTTCCAAATAGCAATCCTGCTGGCATCATAATTTCCCATAGCCCCAACATCACAATTGTTTCCGCTGTTATCACATGTTTGTGTTTGCGTAAAACCTTTACTCAGATCAAACCTAAAACCATCCATCTTGTATTCCGTTAACCAATGCTCTACTACCCTGCTGGTAAAATACCTGGTAGCAAGGCTTTCATGATTCATGTCAAAGCCCACATTATAACCATGTTTGGCAACCGTATTATACCATGGATTATCTGCTGCAGGCCTGCTGTTGGCCGCATCCCAATACAATTGCACCATTGGCGACAAACCGAAAGAATGGTTCAATGCAATATCCATTACAACCGCAATTCCTTTTTTATGACAACTGTCAACAAATGCCTTTAATTCATTTTTCGGACCATAATATTTATCCGGTGCAAAATAATAATCAGGATTATAGCCCCAGCTTAGGTTGCCTTCAAATTCATTGATGGGCATCAGTTGAATGGTATTGATGCCTAATTTTTTTAAATAATTTAAGGTATCGTTTAAGGTCTTCCAGTCATGTGCTGCCAGAAAATCTCTCAGCAACATTTCGTACACCATTATATTTCTTTTATCCGGTCTTGTATAACCGGTCGTTTGCCAGTTATACGCAGGTGCTGCTGTTTGCAAAACCGATACCACCCCCGAAGTTAATCCGGCTGGATAAGGCTTTAATGCAGGGTAAGTAGTACTGGAAATATATTGATCATTCCATGGATCTAAAATCTTTTCGGCATATGCTTCTCCTATTTTTAAAGTCCCATCCACAAGGTATTGAAATGCGTATTCTGTTCCGGGAGTAAGTCCTGTTAAGGTTATCCACCAGTAATTTCCGTCGGGAGTTTTTTTCAATTGGTATTGTGATTGTTCCGCCCAGTTACTAGATGGAAGATCTCCAATGACTGTTACCCTTGATTTACCGGGAGCATATAAAACCAGCGTAGCCGTTGTATTGTCTGCATGATAGTTGATACCATTTTTAACACCCGCAGGCAATGCCTGAACAGTAGTTGAACCCGGTACAAAAAACCGCAGCGTATCTTTTTTAGTTGTAACCCCATCAAATGCTTCTGCCACAACAACCTGCGTACCGGACACTGCAACTGTCGGACTTGCTGAAATGGTAGCTACACCCGATTGAGTAGCAACAGGCGTACCATTAAAATAAAGCGTCATTGTTGTATTGGCGGGCGTACTGCTGGCTACTGCGGTAACAGCAATATTATCTCCAATGGCTTTTGTAATGGTTTCCGGTGCCGGAATATAAGTTGGTTGAAAATTAGGTGTTGTAAATTTTACTTTTAAACTGCCATCAGAAATGGGTATAAACATATCACTGCCATCGGTATTGCGCTGCACTTTGGTTCCAAGTCCATTTCGGAAAAGAATGGCTATTTTTTGAATTGTTTCTGCAGGATTGGTTAGTCCATAATAAGTTCTGATATCCCCGGGAATGGTAAACTTCCATTTAGATGGAAAAGAACTGGCCACATATGGTGCGTTTAAAGCAAGTACTGCCGTATTAAAATTACCGGGACGAACATATTTCCAGTCGGAGTTTGAAGTACTCAAATTGGTGATTACGCCGGTATGAACATATACATCCGTATTAGGCGTATAAAAATACAATGCCCCATTACCCTTTGACGCATCATTCAGCGTTATTTCAAACGACGAGGTACTTTCTAAAGGAAAATTAGGAGCCCAGGTTAATAATTGGGAAAATAAAGGCAAGGACAATACAGTCACTATCAGACAGAGTATAGCTTTCTTCATATGCAAGGCAATTTAAAGTGTAATTTATACACAAT
>CANNJE010000200.1 GCA_947504605.1 Chitinophagaceae bacterium | reverse complement strand
TCATAAATTATCCTCTTTGTTTAGTCGTGTAAACTACAACTACGGAGATAAATACCTTTTCACTGGTATTGTACGTCGTGATGGTTCAACAAGATTTGGATTAAATAACAAATTTGGTGTTTTCCCTTCTTTCTCTATGGGCTGGGTAGTTACCAAAGAAGATTTCTGGAAAACCAATCCATATGTAAACTCCTTAAAAATTAGAGGTGGTTATGGTAAAGTGGGTAATGATGCGATCAGTGATTTTGGTTACTTGTCAAGAGTAGTTGGTGGATTTAATTATACCATCGGAAATACTGGTGCTATTACAACTGGTTATGCTCCTTCATCTTTGGATAATCCAGATCTTCGTTGGGAAGAAACTTCTCAGGCAGATATAGGTTTTGATGCGCAGTTATTTACTGATTTTAACCTGACATTTGATTATTATCAAAAGAAAACAACCGGAATTTTACGTCCAATTTCAATACCAGGTTATGTAGGAGTTTCTTCTTCACCTGTAGCGAATGTTGCTGATATGGAAAATACCGGTGTTGAGGTTGAATTAGGTTATCGCAAAAAAATTGGACAGGTTAATTTTTCTGCCAATGCCAATTTTGCCTACTTAAAAAATAAAGTGACTTATGTAGCAGCAGATGCTAATTTTATTACTGGTGATGCATCTTTCCAATCAATGGGAGCTGTAACAAGAACCCAGGTTGGATATTCTTATAATACTTTCTTTGGGTACAAAACTGCGGGTATCTTCCAAAATATTGCAGAGGTTAATGCATATACCAATACAACAGGAGGGTTAATACAACCAAATGCAAGACCTGGTGATTTCCGCTGGACAGATGTAAATGGCGATGGTGCTATTACAACTGCAGACAAAACTTTCCTTGGATCTAATATTCCTAAGTACACTTTCGGATTTACATTAAATGCCGAGTACAAAGGTTTTGATGCAATGTTATTTGCTCAGGGAGCAGCTGGAAATAAAATCTTCCAGGGTATCCGTCGTTTGGATATTGGTAATTCTAATTATCAAACCAAGGCAATGAGCCGCTGGACAGGAGAAGGAACTTCTAATGATTATCCTCGTTTGACCAGCAATGATGTTAATGGCAACTTTGGTAATATGTCTGATTTTTATTTGGAAAAAGGAGATTATATGCGTCTTAAAGTTGTACAATTAGGTTACACGGTTAAGTACAAAGGATTGAGTAAAGTTGGTGTGAGCAGATTGCGTATTTATCTAACTGCTGAAAACTTACTTACCCTTACTGATTATACAGGATATGATCCTGAAGTAGGTGGTGGTGTTTTTGGAATTGATAAAGGAATGTATCCACAGGCTCGTTCATTTATCGGAGGTGTTCAGGTACAATTTTAATTTTTTAAAATAGGTTTTGAAGGATTTAAAAACAAAATGTACAATTATTTGTATATATAATTTAAAAACTCACAATCAAACACAAAATTTAGACAAATGAAAAAAATAAAAATCAATTCTTTATTCATCGCATTGGCAATGATTGTTTCATTGGGAGCATGCAAAAAAGAATTCGTAGACGTTACTCCTAAGGGGCAATTTTTGACAGAAAACTATTATGCAGACCAGGCACAGGCTTATAGTGCACTTGTGGGTGTTTATGATGTCGTTCGTAAAAATTCGGGTGGTTTTGAAAACATGATTACCATGATGAATGCCGGATCTGATGATAATGTTGCAGGCGGCGGCGGTGCAACTGATGGCGCAGGTATACAAGGTTTTTCTAATTATACCTTAACCTCTACCATCATGCCGGCAAGTTTCTGGAATGATCATTTTCAAGGGATTTTTAGGGCTAATACCTTATTGGCAAAATTGCCAAACACTACGATGGATGCAAATTTGAAAGCCAGATATGTGGCTGAAACAAAGGCATTAAGGGCATTTTATTATTTTAACCTGGTGAGAATGTTTAAAAACGTTCCATTGATATTGGAGCCACTAAGTGCAACCAATATGTATGAGGTTACACAAGCAACTCCAGTAGCTGTATATACTCAAATTGAAAAAGATCTAACTGAAGCGATTGCAGTTTTGCCATCAACAGTTGCGCTTTCAACAGAAGCTGGTCGTTTATCAAAAGGTGGTGCTCAGGCTTTATTGGGTAAAGTTTACCTGTATCAAAATAAAGGTACATTGGCTGCTGCTCAATTTGCAGATGTAAACGGACCAACTCCGGGAGGAACCAGTATTTATGGGTATAAATTATTGACTAGTTACAGTAGCCTTTGGGTTTTCTCTAACAAATTCAATACAGAATCTATCATTGAAGTAAGCCATAGTGCTGCCGGCAACTCTGATTGGGGCTGGTGGGGAAGTGGAAGAGACGAAGGAAATACTATTAATATAATGGTAGGTCCAAGAAGTTATTCAAGACCCGTAGGTTCTACAGCACCTGCATTACCATCAGGCTGGAGCTTTAACGTGTTCACTCAAGACCTTTACGATGCTATTAAATTAGATCCAAGGTTTGGTGCTACTGTTTTTGATTTAAAAGCTTTAGAAGCTGCAGGTCAGGCGGGATATATTGGTGGTTATCAAAATACCGGTTATTTCCTGAATAAATTTTTACCGAGACAAGCAGATGTAAGAACAGGCGGTGGTGCTCAGGAATTAAACTTCCAGCAAAACAGTTATGTTATCCGTTTGGCTGATACTTATTTGATGGAAGCTGAAGCATTGGGTGGAAGCGGAGCAAGAGCACAGGCTTTATTGGATGCAGTAAGAGCAAGGGTTGGTCTTGGATCTGTTCCTGTTTCACTGGCTGCCATTAAAGCAGAACGCAGATTGGAACTGGCTGGAGAAGGTCACCGCTTTTTTGATTTAGTAAGATGGGGCGATGCTGCATCTAAATTATCAGGAAGAGGTTTCGTTGCAGGTAAAAACGAAGTTTTCCCAATTCCATACAACGAATTGCAGGGTACCAAATTGGTTCAAAATCCAGGTTATAATTAATTAAAAACATTAATATGAAGAAATATAATTTAATATACAGTTTAATCATTCTCGTTGTAATTGCGATGGGTTGTTCCAAGCAGAACGGACCTGATGAGGATACAGGTTTTTTGAGTTCTGCGAATTCAGCAAACCTTGCTAAAATCTTCGATATTACCAATGATAATTCGGGTAATGTAAAAATTACTCCATTGGGCGAAGGTGCTTCTACTTTTAAGGTAGAGTTTGGTCATGGTACAGGATCTTCAGCTTCTGCTATGGTAGCTCCGGGTTCAAATACAACCCATTCTTATCCTGAAGGAAGCTATACCGTTAGTATCACATCATATGATATTGCAGGTAAAGGCACTACCAACACTTATCCGTTGGCTTTAACTTACAGGGCACCTGAAAATTTAGCTGTAAATGTCGGTGGCGATATGACTGTAAGTGCTTCTGCGCTTTATGCTAAATCATTTTTGGTTTATTATGGTGATGTAGCTAATGAAGTAGGCACACCAATGGCT
>CANNJE010000199.1 GCA_947504605.1 Chitinophagaceae bacterium | reverse complement strand
GTCTATTACATTAAATGCCGCAAAAATACTGGGTATCGCAGATAGATCTGGTAGTATCGAAACAGGAAAGGATGCCAACATCATCATCAGCGAAGGAGATATACTGGACATGAAAACCAGTATTGTTATAAAAGCCTTTATTCAGGGCCGTGATATTAACCTGGACGATAAACACAAACAACTAAACGAAAGGTATAAAAAGAAATATGGTTTAAAATAAGGTTTCATCCCCCTTTATATAAAAATCCATCCCCTTACAGGGATGGATTTTTTGCTTTACATAATCTCGATTTGCAAAGAGGCACTATGTTCGTTGCTATTGTTATTTAACCGAATAATCGTATGTAGGGAGAAGGTAAAAAAATGGGGGCTAGAATGAAAATTCGGCCCCGTTTTAAAATCCAATATCCTATGAAAAACCGATGCGAATATAATAGGCTTTAACCAATAAATTGTTCAGCAGTAGACGAAAGGGTCCTTTTTGTATATGAAACACCGTTTTAAGTATTTATTTGGAAATCATACCAGATAAAAAAAGTAGTTTTACGATAGAAATGATAAACGAGACCCTAACCTATATCATCGCAGATGATGACCCCATTTACCGTGAAACAACTTTACAGCAACTTTCGCTAATCCCTAATCTGCAATGTCTTGCAATTTGTGACAGTGCGGTAGACGTAAACAAAGTATTGAGGAAGTTTATTCCCGACCTGCTGATCTTAGACATAGAAATGCCCAACTTAACCGGTATTGAACTTGCCAAAAGTTTAACCGTTTTACCAATGATCATCTTTATTACTTCACATAGTAGGTATGCTGCCGATGCCTTTGAAGTAGATGCCATTGATTACCTTGTTAAACCCGTAGCTCCACACAGACTGATGAGAGCCATCGAAAAAGCCCGTCAATTACAGGATTTGAAGAATGCAGTAGCAGGCAACGAGGGTTTTAAAAAAGAGAATGAAGACTCTTTTTTTATAAAAGAGAAAAGCAGTTATTTAAAAATCAATTATGCAGAGGTTTTATACATAGAATCTTTGGGCGATTTTGTAAATATTTTTCTGGACAACGGCGACAAAAAAATTGCCCTCGTTAATATGAAAAACCTGGAACAACAATTACCCGAGTCAATTTTTATCAGAATATCCAGAACCCATATGCTGAATAAACAAAAAATCACCTCGGTAGATTCAGCCAGCGCATCGCTTAATAAAATTCAGCTTCCCATCGGTAAAACTTATGCCGATTACGTGATGCAGGAAATCATCGGAAAAAACGCTATCAAAAGATTCATTTAAACCACCGGAACAGATGTATAAATATTTATACGGTATCTTTTTTTTATGTACCGCATTGCAGGCTACTGCACAAAATAATTTCCAGGCCGACAGTTTATTAAAAGCTTCCGAAACAGAACAATCTGACAGCGGAAAAATGAAAATATACAATAAGCTGGCAAATTATTATATAGATAACAATGCCGCTAAAGCCATTGAATATCTTGAAAAAGCTAAAACCATCGCCGAAAAACTGAAGCGTCCCTTAAATGTGGCCAATAATTTTTACAGCATT
Source organism: Chitinophagaceae bacterium (assembly GCA_947504605.1). GTDB lineage: Bacteria > Bacteroidota > Bacteroidia > Chitinophagales > Chitinophagaceae > Ferruginibacter. The sequence continues at coordinate 1,967 of CANNJE010000199.1, read as the reverse complement.
GGTTTTTGCTACCTGCTAAAAGCAGACTATGAAAAATCACTCTACAATTACCAGGAATCAATAAAGATTTATGAAAAATTAAAAGACAGTTTCCGACTCTCCAATGCACTCATGTCGGTGGGCAACGTTTACCTCCAAAACAAGGATACAAAAAAAACAAACGAATATTACGACAAAGCCGAAATACTCATTGTGGCCATGAACGATAGCCAGCAATTGGCCAGTATTTATGATACAAGAGGGATTACTTACGACCAGCAAGCCAAATACGACTCCGCATTGCTTCACCTCCATATGGCCTACAATATCTCCTTATTAATAAAGGATATGGAGTATGCAATGAACAGCCTATCAAATATTGGGCTTGCCTATAAACATCAATTTAAAAATACCGAAGCATTAAACTGCTTCGATACGGTGTTAACCTATTTTAAAAAGACCAATGCACCTGCCGACCGTATGGCTGCACTGTACAACAATGTTGCTGCTACCCTTGCACAGGCCGGTAATTATACAAAAGCGCTGGAAGCTTTTAATAAAAGTATTGAGTACGCCCAACAAACCGGAAGCCCCACCATTGAAATGGAAAACTACCACAACATGTCCGATATGTTTGGCAGCATGAAAAACTATGAACAACAAACCCAGTACCTGAAAAAATATTACCAGATCAAAGACAGCATCTTTAACATCGACAGCAGGAACCAGCTCACACAAATGGAAGCCGATTACCAGGTAGAAAAAAAGAACAATGAGATCGTTAAAAAAGATGCAGAAGTGGTTAAACAAAAAAGCCAGCGAAATGTCTTTTTAATTATTTCAATAGCAGCAGTATTGTTATTAACTGCAGGTATATTTTTATACAACCGTATTCATAAAACCAATACCCAATTAAATGAAAAAAACAGGCTGATCAGTGAGCAGAGAAATGAATTGCAAAAACTCAATCAGGTAAAAGACCGTTTGTTCAGCATCATCAGCCACGACCTTCGAAATCCCTTGATTACACTGCGCTCTTATTTATCGCTGGCCGATAATGATAGCATAGCCCCGGAGAAAAAAATGCAGTTCAAACTGCAAACCATGAATGCAGTAATCAATACCGGCGATATGCTCGATAATTTACTTGCATGGGCCAATGTGCAGATAAAAAATACACAGGCAGCCATCACCGTCATTAATTTGGAAGATTGTGTGTGGGATACCGTGCACCATACAGAAGCACAGGCTTCCCAAAAAGGCATTAGCATTCACCAGCAGATAGAAGCCCACACCGCATTGGGCGATTATGATATTGTATCCATCGCCCTAAGAAACCTGGTAACCAATGCCATCAAATACAGCGACGCCAACAAATCTATTTACATTCTTTCAGCCAAAGAAAATGATCGGGTAACCCTAACCGTAAAAGATGAAGGTATCGGACTAAGCAAAGAACAAATTGCCAGTATCCTATCCAATAAAAATGCGTCCACTTCTGGTACGCAGGGCGAAAAAGGAAGCGGACTTGGATTGTTTTTGGTAAAAGAATTATTACAAAAGATCAATGCAGAACTAAAGATAGAAAGTCAGGAAGGAGCAGGAAGTAGTTTTACAATTGTACTATTAGCTGTCTAAAATGATTCATTAAGAATCGTAAAAGCCATCCTCACAGATGGCTTTTACGATTCAACTATTTTATACAAACAATCCTTCCAAACGCTTATCGTTATAATCATCTACAAACATCAGCACATTATCTAAATGGGCAAACTCATGTTCTTCATGATAGGTTTTAATCACCACGGCCTTCATGCCGGCATTGAATGCAGACTCTACTCCTTTGGGAGAATCTTCAAAAACAATACAATCGCCATAAGGCATATTCAACACATCAGCGCATTTTAAAAATACTTCCGGATTAGGTTTGCTGGTAGCTACATTATCAGCAGTGATGATGGCTTTAAAATATTTCTTTACCGGTAGAT
>CANNJE010000198.1 GCA_947504605.1 Chitinophagaceae bacterium | reverse complement strand
GCATCCAATTCTCCTGCAATCAAATTCAAACTACTCATGGTAATAATCGCATCACTCAGCATACCACCCTTAATCAATTCAGGATATGCCTGGTAATAAATAAAACATGGTCTTCTAAAGTGAAGCCTGTAAGGCGTTCTGCCTCCATCACTGATAAGATAGAAACCAAGTTCACCATTGGCTGCTTCAATAGAACTGTATACTTCTCCCACAGGCATTTCTGTTTCGCCCATGATAATTTTAAAGTGATAAATCAGTGCTTCCATTTTGGTATACACGTCTTTTTTCTCCGGAAGATAATAGGCCGGTGTATCCGCATGATAAATTTCTGCCTCTGCTCCTTTAAACTCCTGTACTTTTTGATAAGCCTGTTTTAATATACTCAGGCTCTGCCACATCTCTTCATTGCGCACAAGGAAACGATCATAACAATCACCCGTTTTTCCTACCGGTATGCTAAAATCAAAATCCTCATAACTGCTGTAAGGACTGTGAACCCTCACATCATAATCTACACCGGCAGCCCTTAAATTGGGACCGGTAAAACCATAATTTAATGCCCTGTCTGCAGCAATAGCGCCACAACCTATCGTACGATCCATAAAAATACGGTTGCGGTTAAAAAGGTTTTCAAACTCTTTTAACTGCGCAGGATATCCCGTTTTAGGATCTAAGAATTTTTCTAATTTTTCAAACGCCACATTCGTGAAGTTTCTTTCAAAACCACCGATACGGCCAATATTGGTAGTAAGGCGGGAACCGCAAATCTCTTCGTAAATCTCATAAATCAATTCTCGAAACTGCATCACATAAAGGAAACCGGTATAAGCACCACTATCAACCCCTACAATGGAATTACAAATAAGATGATCCGAAATACGGGAAAGCTCCATAATAATGATACGCAGATAATCAACCCTCTTAGGCGTTTTTACACCCAGCAATTTCTCACAGGTCAAATGCCAGCCCATATTGTTAAGCGGCGAAGAACAATAGTTAAGCCTGTCGGTAAGTGGAGTAATCTGGTACAAAGCCCTGCGCTCTGCAATTTTTTCAAAAGCCCTGTGGATGTATCCTACAGTAGATGTGGCTTTCATAATACGCTCCCCATCCATCTCCAGTATATTCTGAAACACACCATGTGTTGCAGGGTGAGTAGGACCCAGATTAAGGGTGGTCGTTTGCTTTCCAATGCTACCTTCCGGTAAAATAATATGTTCGCTCATAAAACAATCCCAAACCTCTAAAGAGGCTTTTTAAGATTAAAATTATTTGAAGTTCTGTTCACTTCTCCTTCTCCACAATTGTATTGTTCAAGCTTCACCGCAATGGTCAACATCGTTGTGTCACTCACTTGTACTTTTTTAGCTTCCCCTATCGGCCAAACATTTCATCATCCTTGTCAATCCTTGTCTGATCTTCCAACGGAAATTCCTTTCTCATAGGAAAGTATTCCATCTCGTCCACATTCAAAATTCTCCTCAGGTTGGGATGACCGGTAAAATTAACCCCGTAAAAATCATAGGTTTCCCTTTCCATAAAATTAGCCGACTGAAACAATGCAGTTGCACTGAATACATCCGGCTGATCAATAGCGGTAAAAACCTTAAAACGCAAACGCACATTATCTACCAGGTTGTGCAGGTGATAAACAACGGCCAATTCTGCACCCTTGTTATCGGGATAATGAACGGCTTGTAAATCCGTCAAAAACCTAAATTTTAATGCTTCTTCGTCGTATAAAAACTGGAGTACTTTTAGATTCAATTCCTTCGGAGCAGTAAAAGTAAGCATGCCATAAGGCTCCTGCCAGTCAGTTAATTGCGCTCCAAATTTTTCAGTCAGGGTTGCTTTTAATGTTTCGTTAGAAATAGACATAAAGCTTGTAGCTTTTAGCCATTGGCTTAACCAAGGCATTTAAAAATTAAAAATATACTAAAGGCCAACAGTTGCCTGTCAGCCCTTTATTTATTGAATTCCGTACTCCGCCAGCAAATCTTTATACTGATCGCTATGCCTTCTCCTCAGTGTCTCATTATGAACCAGTTCCTGCACCTTCATAAACCCATCCAAAATAGCCTCAGGCCTTGGCGGACAACCCGGCACATATACATCCACCGGAATCACCTGGTCAATACCCTGCAAAACAGAATAAGTATCAAATATGCCACCACTGCTGGCACAAGCGCCCACAGCAATTACCCAACGAGGTTCTGCCATTTGCAAATAAACCTGCCGTAAAATCGGTCCCATTTTTTTGGAAATAGTACCCATCACCAGCAACACATCACACTGGCGTGGCGAAAAACTCATACGCTCTGCTCCAAACCTGGCCAAATCATAATGACTGGCAGCTGTTGCCATAAATTCTATACCACAACAACTGGTAGCAAAAGGCAGGGGCCAGATTGAATTCTTTCGGGCAAGTCCAACTATTTTTTCAAAATTGGTAGCCATAAAACCTTCCCCCATATAACCTTCAGGGATCCCCTCAAATTTTACTGTATTATTAAATTGTACCGGACGAGACATAGTTCAAATTTGATAATATTACAATTAGCTTAATAGCTAATTCCTTCTATTTTTTATTAGTTTAATTAATTACACCTGCTTTTAGCCTTCCTGCTAAACACTGTTATTCCTCCCACTTCAAAGCACCTTTCTTGAAAATATAAATAAAACCGGTTAGGAACAACCCCACAAACAACAGCACTGCCATAAAACCATGCCAACCCAATTCCCTGAAATTAACCGCATATGGATAGAAAAAAATTACCTCCACATCAAACAACACAAACAATATAGCAACAAGAAAATATTTGATAGCCATCGGCTGGCGGGCATTCCCCTTAATTTCTATTCCACTTTCAAAATTCTGAAGTTTATCCCCTGTTTTACGCTTAGGTCCCAGAGCATCAGACCCAAAAATGACAAGCGAAACCAATCCAATTGCAAAAAATAATTGAAGCGCAATCGGAAGATAGTTTCCGGCATCATTTACTGCACTAGCCTGTAATAAAAAGAATTGCATAGAATATGCTTAAAATGTTAGAACGCAAAAGTAAGGCAGCCGCAGTAATATACAATGATGAAAATGGGAAAATAAAACAAATTAAAAAGCCTGCTATGGATATAACAGGCTTTTTAATCATTTGTTTATGTAAATGCTTTATTTATTAGGTCTCGATCCATTTCTCGGTGCCGCTCCACTTCTTGCTGCAGGCTGGCGTTGCACCCTCGGATCATTCTTGCTGATCACCTCTTTAAAGTTGATCAACTGAGCATCTGTAGGCTCCAGCGCAAGTGCTTTGTCAACATAAACCAACGCAGCTGCCTGATCTTTGTTTACATTGTATTCATAACCTATAAAATACTTATAAGCCGTAATCAGCCTCGTTTTAGCCGCTGGTTTTGCTGGATCAGCTTCTCCTATTTCTATTACTTTTTTATAAAAAGGTACTGCAAGTCCAAGCGTACTGGTCGAATCAATGATAGCATTTGTATTGGCCAGCATATAATAACCAAAAATATCATTCGGGTATTTTT
>CANNJE010000197.1 GCA_947504605.1 Chitinophagaceae bacterium | reverse complement strand
TTCTACATTTAAAATATCTCTAACTGGCACAGGATACATGATCCAGTTATTGCCAGGTTTTCCAATAATTACTATGATAGACTTGCTATAGCTTAAATTCCCATTATTCAAAATTGCTTTGATACGGTAGAAATTTTTACCAGGCAAAGGGTTTTCATCTTTGTAATTTTTGAATGTATTTTTCTCTGGCAGGGTAATGGGTATATTGAAAATGTCGAACCAGGAATAGTTATCGGAACTGCGTTGTAAAATATAAGTTGTTATGTTACTATCATTGTGATTCCATTTTAATTTTACCAGCTGGCGATTGTCTTCATAAACGGCAGTTAGGCTGGGAGTAGCGTGCTGGGCATAACCAGACAAGACAAAAATCAAGAGTAAAATGGTAAGGAAGTTTTTCATCTGACAAGTTTACTCGCTTTTATCTAAAATCCTTTACCCGAATTATTATAAATAAGTTAAAAGATCATCATCTTTTCGAGAAAACTCATTTTTTCGCTTAAGCTAAACCTATACCTTTGCAGCGAAAAAATTATTTTTAATCATATAAAATAAAGAAAATGAAAGTAACTGTAGTAGGAGCCGGAGCCGTAGGAGCTACCTGTGCCGACAATATCGCCCGTAAACAATTGTGCGATGAGTTGATTTTGGTCGATATTAAAGAAGGTGTGGCTGAAGGTAAAGCAATGGATCTGATGCAAACAGCTCAATTGGAAGGGTTCGATACAAAAGTAATTGGCAGTACTAATGATTATTCAAAAACTGCAGGAAGTACAGTGGCGGTTATTACATCTGGTATCCCACGTAAACCAGGAATGACCCGTGAAGATCTTATTGGAATCAATGCAGGGATCGTAAAAACAGTTGCAGAAAATTTATTAAAATACTCCCCTGATTGTATCATCATCGTTATCAGCAATCCGATGGATACTATGACATATTTGGCTCTAAAATCTACAGGATTGCCTAAGAATCGTATTATTGGTATGGGTGGAATGCTGGACAGCGCACGCTTCCGTTATTTCCTTAGTCAGGCAATGAATTGTTCTCCAAATGATTTACAGGCAAACGTAATAGGTGGACACGGAGATACTACGATGATTCCGCTAACAAGATTAGCAACTTATTGTGGTACTCCGGTTGCGAACTATCTTGATGCAGATACACTGAAAAAAGTAGCTGCAGATACAATGGTAGGCGGTGCCACTTTAACCGGTTTATTGGGCACAAGTGCATGGTATGCACCAGGAGCTGCCGGAGCGGCATTGGTAGAAGCAATTGTAAGAGACGAAAAGAAACTCATGCCTTGCTGCGTTTACCTTGAGGGTGAATACGGACAATCTGATATCTGTATCGGTGTTCCGGTTATCGTTGGTAAAAATGGTTGGGAAAAAATTGTAGATTATAAATTGACTGAAGAAGAACAAGCTGCTTTTGCAAAAAGCGCAGAAGCCGTAAGATCCATGAATAGTGTTCTTGCTACTTTGGCAATTTAATTTATCAATATTGAATATTTGTTCTAATGCCGGGCTTTGGCCCGGTATTTTTTTGTCCATATGCTCCTTTAATTAGAATGAAATTAAAGAGCATAATTTTTTTGCAGCATCTGAAATACTGCTATTCTTATTATCTTTAGCTGCATTTATATTATTACAGGTATCTAATTACGAACTTATGCTGCGGGGGATATATTTTATTGTTTTAATGATTTCTATATTGCTTTATAGTCATCAAGCGCATGCACAGTTGGTTATAAGTACAGCTCCTTCCGCACTGGCATTGGCACAAAGACTGGTAGGTGAGGGGGTAACTATCAGTAACGTAACATTGGTAGCAGATTCAAGGTCAATTGGTTTTTTTAATAATGTTTCAGGTACTTCAATAGGGATTGATAGCGGTATTGTGTTAACCAATGGTCGTGCAAAATCGGCTGGAACCAGTATCGGATTGGATGGAAATGCTTTTACAACTGCAGGGAATACACTTGCTAATCTTACACTCAATACACCCGGAGATTTAAATCTGGCGACATCTATAGGAGTACCAGTGTCCAATACTTATGATGCTACAGTTTTAGAATTTGATTTTGTTCCTTTGGGAGACAGTATTCAATTTAAATATGTATTTAGTTCCGAGGAGTATGATCCATTTTATGTATGTGAATACAATGATGCGTTTGCATTTTTTATATCCGGACCTGGCCTAACAGGTTTACAAAATATTGCATTGGTGCCGGGAACCAGCACCCCGGTTTCGATTTTCAATGTGAACAATGTTCCGGGTGGGGCTTGCCCAAATAATATTTCTTATTATGTAGATAATTTAAATAATACCCGCTTAACACACGATGGTCATACCGTTATTTTAAAAGCATTGGCAAGAGTTCAGCCTTGTCAGACTTACCATCTTAAACTGGTTATTGCAGATATAGGAGACAAACAATATGATAGCGGTGTTTTTCTGGAAGCAAAGAGTTTGAGTTCTAATTCTACCCAATTGATTAATCTTACTCAATCGGATCCACTAACCGGTAATAGTTATCTTGTTGAAGGATGTGCGACCGGCTCTTTAAATATTAAAAGGCAAAACCCTAGTCCATATCCTTTGGTAATTAATCTTTTTTATGGAGGTACAGCTCAAAATGGGATAGATGTACAAACTTTGCCAACAAGTATCACCATTCCTGCCAATCAGGATTCAGTTTTGCTGAATATTTTTCCAATAATGGATTTTGTGCCTGAAGGCATTGAAACTTTGAAAATTTATACATTGGCAGGTTGTAGTGCCGGTTTGCCAACAGACAGTACAACCATACAATTCAGGGATTATGATATTCTTGGGATCACGCCTGATAGTTCTGTTATTTGCGGAAACAGTTCGGTTCAATTACAAGCTTCTTCTGGTTATACCAATTATCAATGGGATGCCAATCCAGGTTTGAGCAGTACGAGTATTCCTAATCCATTGGCGAGTCCTGTTGCGGCTTCGGCAACTTATATTTGTACGGCAACAGTTGGTACCTGTCAGGCAAAAGATTCTGCATTTGTTGCTTTCAAAAAAATAATATTTCTATCTAAAACAGATATAAACTGCCGCAATGGTACAACAGGACAGATCAAAGTTAGAGCCGGTGCTGAATGGGTAGCTCCAGTGCAGTTTATGATTGATGGCGGGATTTATCAATCAGACAGTACATTTAATAATCTGGCGGTAGGATCACATACCATTGTCGTAAAAGATGCTGCCAACTGTATAGATAGTATTACTGTAACATTGGTTCAGGCATTACCTGATTTAGTACAAAGTAATATTACAAGTGCTGCAAGCTGTTCAGGAAATGCAGATGGAAGTATTACGGTAAATGCTGCTGGAGGGAGTCCACTTTATCAGTATTCGATAGATGGAATATCATTTAGCAATAATAATATTTTCCCGGTCACACAGGGCACTTATTCAATTATTGTTAAAGATGGAAATGGCTGTATCAGCAATTCCGGTAATATTATAGTGGCATTGAATAATACCCTTACGATAGATGCAGGACTAAATGATAGCATTTGCGAAGGCAGTTCTTTACAATTAAATACCGTGTCCAATGCTGCCAGTT
>CANNJE010000196.1 GCA_947504605.1 Chitinophagaceae bacterium | reverse complement strand
TGAAGCCCATGGATTGCTTGCTGTTTTTCTTATAAAACGAATAATACGGTAAGCAGGTCTGCCAAGGTTGTCGGTTATTTGTGCCTCCACAAGGTATTTTACCTGATAAGTTCTGGTTTCTTTATTGACACCAAAATTGGTATATACGATTGAGTCTAGCTGGTAAGTGATGTATTTACCAACTACTAAAGGATTAAAATCACTAATAGAATCTGTTTGTAAAGTTTCGGTAGATTTTTCGCAGGCATTTAGAGCAAATACCAGAGAAGCGATGATCACAAACAGAAATAATTTTTTCATAAAACCAAGTTACTTTTTTTTCACAACTAAGAAATGGAATTCTGATATTTTAATATTTTATCCTAATAATTCAGGCATATTGCGTTGTATAATTCCTCCACCAATCACATCATTGCCATCATAAAAAACAGCACTTTGTCCAGGGGCTACACCTTTAACGTCATTGTAGAAACGAACATTTATACCATTTTCGTATGTAAACAGCTGGCTTAGCGCCCCTTTATCTTTATACCTGATTTTTGTAACGGCTTCCATACCCTCAGTAATGCCATCAAATTTCATCCAGTTAAGTCCTGTTACCTGCATTTCGGTTCTGTTCAGGTCATCTTCTTCGCCCAATACGACTGTATTGGTTTCGGGTATAATTTCTGTTACAAAAGCCGGTTTGCCAAGGGCAATATCCAATCCTTTTCTTTGGCCTACGGTATAGAAAGGATAACCTTTATGTTTACCCAATATTTTGCCAGAAGGATCAACAAAGTTTCCGCCTGCCACTCTTTCTTCCAATCCTTCTACTTTGCGTTTCAGGAATCCACGGTAGTCATTATCGGGTACAAAACATATTTCGTAACTCTCGTTCTTTTTGGCCAGTTCGGGGTATCCGAAATCATGTGCCATCTGGCGTATAGCCGTTTTATGAAAAGTGCCCAATGGCAATAGAGTTCTGCTTAATAGGTCCTGTTGAAGGCCCCACAATGCATAACTCTGATCTTTGGTTTCATCCAATCCTTTACTGATAAAATATCTTCCGTTTGTATGTTGATTTATTTGTGCGTAATGACCTGTTGCTATAAAATCGCAACCCAATGCGTCGGCACGTTTTAAAAGAGCACGCCATTTAATGTGAGTATTGCACATTACACAAGGGTTTGGAGTGCGGCCGGCAATGTATTCATCTACAAAGTTTTCTATTACAAAATCGCCAAACTCATCCCTTATATCCAAAATAAAATGCGGAAAACCATGTTCTACAGCTGCCATTCGTGCATCATTAAAACTATCAAGATTGCAGCAACCTGTTTCTTTTTTGCCGGTGGTGCCCACAGCAGTAGCATAATCCCAAGTTTTCATGGTAATTCCCACTACTTCGTAACCTTCTTTATGTAGCATCAAAGCTGCTACGGTACTGTCTATACCGCCACTCATCGCCATCAATACTTTACCTTTTTTACTCATATCGAAATTCTTCGATGCAAAGATACAGTTTTGAGTTGAGTGGTTAAAAAGTTGATGCCTTTAGGTTATTGCATTCAACAACTTTTTTGCTTCAGAATTTATCAATTTTTAGAGTAAAAATTTTAACTATTCACCCTTATCTTGCAGTTATGCAACAATACCTGGAACTTGTAAAACATATAAAAGAAACCGGAACGGATAAAAGTGACCGCACCGGTACTGGTACACGGAGTGTTTTTGGTTATCAAATGAGGTTTAACCTGGCCGATGGGTTTCCAATGGTTACAACTAAAAAATGCCATCTAAAAAGTATTATTTACGAACTGCTCTGGTTCTTAAAAGGCGATACCAATATTGCTTATTTAAAGGAACATAATGTGAAAATATGGGATGAGTGGGCAGATGAAAACGGAAATCTGGGTCCTGTTTATGGTAAACAATGGCGCAGCTGGCAAGGAGCGGATGGAGTAGAAGTAGATCAGGTAAAAGAGTTGATTTATCAGTTAAAAACAAATCCTGATAGTCGCAGGCTCATCATTAGTGCATGGAATGTGGCAGAATTGCCCAAGATGAAACTGATGCCCTGTCATTGTTTGTTTCAATTTTATACATCAGCACCTGATCAAAATGGTAAACGGAAATTGAGTTGTCAGTTGTACCAGCGCAGTGCAGATGTTTTTTTGGGAGTTCCATTTAATATTGCTTCATATGCATTATTAACAATGATGATTGCACAGGTATGTGATATGGAGTTAGGAGAATTTGTTCACTCTTTTGGGGATGTTCATTTATACAGCAATCATTTTGAGCAGGCTGAGTTACAACTTTCCAGAACGCCATTTGCCTTGCCGCAAATGAAAATTAATGCAGCTGTAAAAGATATTTTCGAATTTAATTTCGAAGATTTCGAATTATTGAATTATGAAAGCCATCCTGGGATTAAAGCACCGGTAGCTGTGTAAATAAAGATTAATGAATAGCACTTTTATGCAGAAATTTAATTCATAGAAAAAGATAAATTAATCATTTAAAGTAGCAGTCGGTTTCTTATAACTTAATTTCACTTTCTTATTTTTTAAATCATGATCTCATTAATAGTTGCAGCATCCACAAACAATGCCATTGGTAAAAACAACCAGTTGCTCTGGCATTTGCCCAAAGACTTAAAATTTTTTAAGAATAAAACCTGGGCAATGGTAGTGGTGATGGGACGTAAAACATTTGAAAGTGTAAACAAACCATTGCCTGGTAGGATTAATATAGTAATTACAACTAAAAATGACTGGAAGGCAGAAGGGGTATGGGTGGCCAAAGATTTGGAAGATGCTTTAGCGCAGGCAGAAACAACCAATTGTAAAGAAATATTCATTATTGGCGGCGGCGAAATATATAAACAAATCATGCCTAACGCAGATAAAATTTATATGACTCGTGTGCATGCAGAAATAGAGGGTGATACTTTTTTCCCTGAAATAGATGTATCAAAATGGGAATTGGTTTCCAGTGAAGATTTTGCTGCTGATGAAAAACATGGGTACGGTTTTTCCTTTCAAACATGGGTAAAGAAATAAGGAGCTGTTCAACTTTATTATAACTTATTTTCACTTTCTTATTTTTTATTTCCAGTGTATTCAGCAACTCAATTAGCAAAAAAATATTTCAAATATTACCTTGGAGCTTCCAACAGCAAGGGGCATGCTGTACATTCTCCTTTTGTATTCGATTTTATTAAATTGGTAAAAAATAATTCAAAAAAATATGGATGTTATTCGGCTATTGAAAAAATAAGGCAGCAATTGCTTTTGGATAAATCTGTTATTGAAGTAGAAGATTTTGGAGCAGGATCAACCAGTATTAAAACCAAGCAGCGACGGGTAGATAAAATTGCAGCATCTTCTCTTAAGCCTAAAAAATTTGCACAATTATTATTTAGAATTGTACAGTTTTACAAGCCTCAGCATATCATAGAGCTAGGCACTTCTTTTGGTATCAGCAGTAGTTATCTTGCCTGCGGACATAGCCATACAAAATTATATACATTGGAAGGTGCTGCTTCTATAGCCAATATTGCCCATCAGAATTTTAAAAACCTTGGCTTAAATAATATTGAATTAATTCAGGGCGATTTTGCGATTACTTTACCGAAGTTACTTGCTTCAATTC
>CANNJE010000195.1 GCA_947504605.1 Chitinophagaceae bacterium | reverse complement strand
TTAAAAGAAGGAGATGCTGCCGATAAATACAAAGCAGGAATTCCGCTAGGCCGTTTTGCAAGCGCTGAAGATATTGCCAATGTAACTTTATTTCTTGCTTCAGACATGGGAAGTTATGTAACAGGTCAAACTATTAGTGTTTGTGGAGGTCTTAACATTTAATTAATAGAAAATCTCCCATTGATTAGCCATTAAAAAAAATTTCTATCTGCAGGTGTTTATATTTGCAGATAGAATATCAATGGCAAAAAAAAACAACATATCGTATTCAACACACTCTATTAGTAAAATTGTTTCTGTCTTTGTAATGTGCATTGGTTTGCTTTTTTTAAACGGGGCCAACTTTTTTGTATATGCAGAACAGCATTTTGAAAAAAAAATATATGCTTCAAATGATTCAGAAAATAATGAAGCCCCATCTCCAGTAGAAGAGAAATCTAAATCTTCAAATGGGCTTACAGATCAGGAAGAATACCTACACGATAAACACTCTTTTAAAGAGCTTGAATTGTTAGGTACGGTTTTGCATCACAGAATACTGGATGCTGAAAAATTACAGGTGGTTCATTATGAACTAATCTCCCCTCCTCCAAAGGCTTAATATTAATTTATTTGTACAAAATGAAGGTGCATCTTTTAATAAAAGGTTGCTCCTGAATTCTTAATCGGTATACATTAATGTAGTGGATAATTGTATTTATCACTATTATTTGAGTATACACACTTTTTAATAACTCTTATAAATGAAAAAATATTTTCAAAATATAGGTGCAGACGCACCTGCTTCTATCGTTGTGTTTTTAATTGCCATTCCGCTTTGTTTGGGAATTGCAGTAGCCAGTGGCCTCAATGAATTTAGTGGTATTATAGGCGGTGTAGTTGGCGGTATTGTTATAGGGTTACTTAGTGGCAGTCATTTAAGTGTGAGTGGGCCTGCAGCAGGACTAACCGCAATTGTTGCTGCGGCAGTATTAAAATTACCTGTTGTAGAAGCCTTTTTTTTAGCCGTGGTTCTTGCAGGTGTTTTTCAAATTATCATGGGTATTTTTAAGTTGGGTGTAATTGGCGATTATATACCTAATTCGGTAATTAAAGGAATGCTGGCAGCAATTGGAATAATTCTAATATTAAAACAGTTTCCTTTTTTAATTGGGTATGAAAAAAATTATGAAGGAGATGAGGCTTTTATCCAGGTATCTGGTGAAAACACATTTTCTTCTATATTAAACTCACTAAATCATCTAACACCGGTTGCCATGCTTATTGGTATATTAGGTCTGCTAATCCTTATTTTTTATGAAACCAAATGGGTAAAAGGAAAAAAAATATTCCAGCTTATTAGTGGCCCATTAGTGGTTGTAATCATGGGCATCTTTATTAGCCAGGCTTTTACAAATGCTCCGCAAGCATTTAGTCTTGAAGCTTCGCACCTGGTTAATATTCCTGTAGCAAGTTCTGCCAAAGAATTTTTTTCTTTCTTTAAATTTCCAGACTGGTCATTCATTTCCAATACCGATGTTTGGATCACTGCTTTTACACTTGCGCTAGTAGCAACATTAGAAACCCTGCTTGGGGTTGAAGCAGTAGATAAACTTGACCCATTAAAAAGAGTAACTCCTTCTAACCGAGAATTAATAGCACAGGGATCAGGAAATATAGTAAGTGGTATGTTGGGTGGGCTACCTCTTACAAGTGTAATCGTTCGAAGTAGTGCCAATCTTAATGCTGGAGCTAAAACAAAATTGAGTGCTATATTGCACGGGTTACTTATTTTGGTTTGTGTTGCATTTGTTCCCAATATTCTAAATTTGATACCTAAGGCCGCATTGGCAGCAATATTGGTATTTACTGGGTATAAGCTTTCAAAAGTTTCCTTGTTTAAAGAATATTACCAGAAAGGTTGGGAGCAGTTTATGCCATTCGTTATTACCTTGCTGGCAATAGTGTTTACAGATTTGCTTAAAGGGGTACTTGTAGGAATAGCGGTAGGGATATTTTTTATTATAAGAAGTAATTTTAGATCTGCCATTTTTGTAATGAAAGAAAAAAACATGGTAATGATTAGGATGAGAAAAGATATTTCCTTTTTCAGCAAACCCATTTTAAAAGCACAACTAGAATCTGTGGATAATAATTCGACCGTTATTATTGATATGACAAGAGCAGAATTTATAGATAAAGATGTGATGGATACTATAAATGAGTTTATGCAACATGCTCATTTGAAAAACATTAAAGTAGAACTAAATAAAACAACATACAACGATTCAAAAAAAATAACTTCACCATCTTTGAAAAACATGGATGATTCGGCACACTAAAATTTAAATTATTAATAAAAAAAATATGCACTCATACGAAAGATTATTACTCGAAAATAAAGCTTGGGCTAAAGAACAAAAAAGCAGAGACCCAGAATTTTTTACAAGACTTGAAAATCAACAAACCCCTGAATTTTTATGGATAGGATGCAGCGACAGCCGTGTGCCTCCTAATCAAATTACCAATACACAACCAGGTGAAATGTTTATTCATCGCAATATTGCAAACCTGGTGGTAAATACAGATATTAATTTATTAAGCGTTTTACAGTATGCTGTTGACGTTCTTAAGGTTAAGCATGTGATCGTTTGTGGACACTATGGTTGCGGTGGTGTAAAGGCAGCCATGACACAAAAAGGGTTTGGTATTATTGATAACTGGCTTAAAGAAATAAAAGATGTGTATCGAATGTACCAGGATGAAATAACTGCTATTGAGACCGAAGATGAAAAGTTTGATCATATGGTGGAATTAAATGTGAGGGAACAGGTTTTTAACCTTGCCAAAACAACCATTATCCAAAAGGCCTGGAAGGAAGAGCAAAGGCCTCAATTACATGGTTGGGTATATAGGTTAAGTGATGGTATTATTAAGCCGGTATGCGAAATGGACTCCAACTCACCAATAGATCCTTTGTATGAATACGACAATTTATAAAATACAAAAAGCACAGCATCAATATTATTGCTGTGCTTTTTTGTAAAGAACATGATAAGAATTGCTAACATACTTGACAAGCATGTTAGCAATTAATATTATATATAAAACATTAAAAAGGGTTCTAAAAACTACCACTTTAGGGTATTGTTTGAATAAAAAAACAATCTTCTCTTTGTATTATTGAACTAACAAAGTTCTAAAAATAAAGGCCCGTTTACCGTACCACAGTTATATTAGGACTCAAAGAGAAAAATATTTTATTTCTCATGCTTGAAACACTCCCCGTTCCGAATTTCCGGGATGGGTTTTTTTTACTCAAAACTAAAAAACTAAAAAAATTGTCAAAAAAAATACTAAATATATTAGTTTAATTAAAATTATGGCTTACATTTGTTTCCGATTAATTTTACAACGCAAATTCAGATACATCAACTAAAATTAAAAACATGAGCAACGCAGAAAAATTAAAAGCCCTTAAACTTACAATGGATAAAATTGATAAGGATTTTGGCAAAGGATCGGTAATGATGATGAGTGATAAAGGAGTTACAGAGCAGGAAGTAATATCAACAGGATCGATAGGATTGGATGTAGCCTTAGGCATTGGAGGTTTGCCTAAGGGAAGAGTCGTAGAAATTTATGGCCCTGAATCATCAGGTAAAACCACGCTGGCAATACATGTCATTGCGGAAGCCCAAAAAAAAGGTGGTATGTGTGCATTTATTGATGCGGAAC
>CANNJE010000194.1 GCA_947504605.1 Chitinophagaceae bacterium | reverse complement strand
TGGCAGCAAATATTATAAAAACAGTTTTGGGGTAGACAGAAAAATATTAAACCGTTGTATG
Organism: Chitinophagaceae bacterium; assembly: GCA_947504605.1. Lineage (GTDB taxonomy): Bacteria > Bacteroidota > Bacteroidia > Chitinophagales > Chitinophagaceae > Ferruginibacter. The sequence goes on along the minus strand of CANNJE010000194.1, from coordinate 3,659 downwards.
AGCCTTGCTACACAATGCAAAAAAGTAAAAATCCCCATCACCACTTTTATGATTGCCAGCGACCCTTATCTTCAAAAATTTGTACAGGAATTTACTGAAACCAATAATGGCAAAGCCTTTTTTGCTTCACTGGATAAACTGGGTGCATTTATATTTAAGGATTTTGAAAGTGGGAAGAGGAAGACGGTGTATTAATTTTTTTTGCCGGTAAGTCGGCAAGACGTTTATAAAAGTATAGCATGTATATTTTAACTGAAGTTGAAGAGTTTCTTTGTAAACAAATTGTTGATTGTGCTTATAAAGTACATAATCAATTAGGACCTGGATTACTGGAAAAAATTTACGAAGCATGCTTTTGCCATGAATTGAATAAAAAAGAAATTCCATTTAAACGCCAAATAAAATTACCTATTATATACGATGGACTTGAATTTGACGAAGGGTTACAATTAGATGTTTTGGTTGACGAAAAAATTATTTGCGAATTTAAGGCTGTTGAAATTGTTAACCCCTTATGGCAGGCACAGGTTATCAGCCATTTAAAACTAACCAAATTACATGTTGGCCTCATTTTAAATTTTAATACCCCTATAATGAAAAATGGTATTAGAAGATACTGTGTAGAATAACTAAACGACTTACTGGATTACCAGCAACAAAAAAAACAAAACGCCTTACCGTCTTTCCGGCATAAAATAATTCTTTACAAATCAAAAATGAAATACGACTTACCAGCAATGAAAAAAAATACTACAACCTTAGGGGAATTAATAAAGAGCGGTTATTTCTCCACATCAATAAAAGATGAAATAAGAAATAACCTTATAAAAAAAATTACGGCCAAAGAAAATCCTTTCCCCGGCATATTGGGTTATGAAGATTCGGTAATCCCCGATACAGAAAGGGCCTTGCTGAGCAGGCATAATATTTTATTCCTTGGCCTGCGTGGACAAGCTAAAACCCGCATGGCTCGCCAAATGACAGAACTGCTTGATGAATACATCCCAATAATTGCGGGCAGTGAAGTGAATGACGACCCTTTAAAGCCAATCTCAAAATATGCGGTTGACCTAATTAATGAGAAAGGAGACAATACGCCCATTGAATGGCTGCACCGCAGCAAAAGATATGGCGAAAAACTGGCTACACCCGATGTTAGTGTTGCAGATCTTATTGGTGATATAGATCCCATTAAAGCGGCCAATCTAAAACTAAGTTTTGCAGATGAAAATGTATTGCACTATGGTATCATACCAAGAAGCAACCGCTGCATTTTTGTTATAAATGAACTACCCGATCTGCAGGCAAGAATCCAGGTTTCTTTATTTAATATTTTAGAAGAAGGCGATTTGCAAATCAGGGGTTTTAAACTAAGGCTACCCCTCGACGTTTTATTTGTATTTACTGCCAACCCCGAAGATTATACCAACAGGGGCAGTATTGTAACACCTTTAAAAGACAGAATCGAAAGCCAGATCCTGACCCATTACCCAAAGAGTATAGAAACAGCCCTTAGTATTACTGAACAGGAAGCCAATATCATTGATGCCCAAAAAGACAAAGTGGTAATTAGCGACCTGATAAAAAGACTGATTGAACAGGTGGCTTTTGAAGCAAGAGACAGTGAGCTGGTTGATAAAAAAAGTGGCGTAAGCGCCAGACTAACCATTGCTGCTTTCGAAAACGCAGTAAGTGCTGCTGAAAGGAGAGCCCTCATCAACAATGAAAAAAATACCCAGGTTTGGCTAAGCGACCTTACAGGCATTATACCGTCCATTACCGGAAAAATAGAATTAGTGTACGAGGGCGAACAGGAAGGCCCGTATCAGGTAGCTGTGAACCTCGTAGAGCGTTCTATCAGGAACCAGTTTGTGCAATACTTTCCCAACCCTGAAACTTATAAGAAAAAAAGAGGCAACGAAAAACCGGAAGAAAGCCCCTACAAAGCAGTTTTGGCCTGGTTCGACAAAGGCAATAGCCTGAACCTTTTCCTGGAAACAATGGATGAGGACAAAATACAAATGCTGTATAAAGTAAATGAATTACATGCACTCGTAAAAAAATACTACAATACAGGTACGGAAAAGGAAACAGCACTCCTCATGGAATTGGTGTTGCATGGCTTATCCGCCCATTCGCTTATCAGCAAAAAAATCATTGATGGTAAAATAGAATTTAAAGACCTCATGGGAAGTATGCTAAACATGGGCAGCGAGCATTTTGGCGAGGAGGATTTTAATGAGGAAGATTATAATTAGATTTCGGAATAAATGATAATGAATGTAGAAAGGGAGGAAGGGTTTATAAAAATAAATACTTCTTCCCTTTTATTTTATACGAGATTAACCTCTCTGCTTAACAAAACGCCAAATTTTTTATTGACCGATGCTATAATTTTTTCACTCAATGCATAAATTTCATCTCCGGTAGCATTACCATAATTCACCAGTACCAATGCCTGTTTTGTATAACAACCGGCATCTCCTTTTCTAAATCCTTTCCAGCTGGTGCCAACTTCAGGACCACAATGTTCAATTAGCCATCCGGCAGCCAATTTTACATGACCGTTTGGTAATTGATACCCCACAATACCGGGATATTTTGCTGTTAATGCCAAAAAATCTTGACCGATAATTTCAGGATTTTTAAAAAAGCTACCAGCATTACCTATCTCAGTAGGATTGGGTAATTTTTTACTTCGGATATTTATAACTGCCTGCGAAACAGATTTAATGGTAGGCTCATGAATACCCATTGTTTCCAATTCCTCGGTTATAGCTCCATAAGAAATATTGAAAGCCGGTTTTTTATTCAGCCTGTAGGTTACACTGGTAATCACAAACTGATTTTTATACTTCCCTTTAAAAACACTTTCCCTATAACCAAATTCACAAGCCGACTTATCAAATTCACTAATTTTTTTACCCTCCAAATGATACGCCTCTAAAGAATGAAAAAAGTCTTTTATCTCCACCCCATAAGCACCGATATTTTGCATTGGGCTTGCTCCTACACTACCTGGTATAAGGGAAAGGTTCTCCATGCCGGCAAGCTCGTGATCTATACAATACATTACAAGTTTATGCCAACCCTCTCCTGCGCCTGCTTTTACATACACATAATCCTCATCCGATTGCACGATTGATATTCCGGATATTTCATTTTTTAAAACAAGCCCATCGTAATTTTTTGTAAAAAGAATATTACTCCCCCCTCCCAATATTAAAGGAGATACTGGGTCAATTTTAAATGCTTCCTCCAGTTCAGATACGTTTTTAAAACTGGCAAAATATTTTGCCGTGGCTTCTATACCAAACGTATTAAATTTTTTAAGTGAAATATTTTCCTGAAAATGCATTACAAGCTATTTGCCTTGGTTAAATAAATATTTTAACTTCTCCATGAAGTGACTTATTTCCATCAACTTAATTTAGGAAGTGACAGTACAACCTTTCACTTTTCACCTTTTCACTTTTCACCTTTCAGCTTTTCACCTTTTCACCTTTCACCTAATTAGCGTCCACATCAGCAATAACATGCACCGATTTAAATTGCTTTTCACTTTGCATTAAATTAATATGATTGCGGATTACTTTTTTGTAGGTCAAACTCATCCCTGGTTCTTTAGGCAACTTTAGCATAATCTCCATCAGGTATTG
>CANNJE010000193.1 GCA_947504605.1 Chitinophagaceae bacterium | reverse complement strand
GAAAAAAAATACTGGAACGGAAATACTTTTTGGACCGGGTATGAAAAAGTGTATACCGACAGTCTTGCAGAAGCTGAAAAAAACAACCTGCTGAATTTTAAAAAATTATTTTTTGCAGAAGAAGAAAACGCCGAAAGAGCATTGAGCCCGAAAGCTTGCAGATCTGCTTTGTTTATTATGTTATACCATGGGTACCCAATGCTCGAATTACCTTTTCAATTATTGGATACTTTATTGGAAATAGACAACCAACTAGGCAACTGGAGATACCGTCATATCAATATGGTTAGAAGAATGATTGGTACCCGTATTGGCACAGGTGGTAGTACCGGAGCAGGTTACCTGCAGGGCGCAATGGACAAACATTATATTTTTAAAGAAATATCTCAGTTGAATAGTTTTTTAATAGACAGAAGAAAATTACCAACACTGCCACAGGAACTAACAGAGGGATTGGGATATCGTTTTTAAAACTCACCGAATTGAGGAAGGCTGCACATAATATATTTCCTCATCAGTTGAGGCTCGTCGTGGGTTGTCGCAATTTTCTCTCAGTATCCCACTATAAACAATATGTTTATCCAGCACTTTAAAACTATCATTGAGTGCCCCACAAATAAATGCAATCCTCCTTGCAGAAGGATTACCGGTTACCAAAGATTTTATGCCCCATTTATTGATTTGGTTATCATATACCATTATTCCATTCCATGCCTCTGCTACTAATTTTGCACTTCGCCTGCTATCACAGTCTCCAAACTGACAAGTATTTTGTTTAAATTTTTTACAGGACAGTGTAATACATAACAGCAGAAATAGTAGAAATAATACCTGTTTCATTAGCTCTATTTTTTATTATAAATGCACAATTTTATACGCTTAACTGATATACGTATCAATCAAACTTATAGTTGTGTATAAACAACAAAAAATTAAACCAATTGTTTTAGCTGCTCCACTACTTGGTCAACCTCCGCTTTTGTATTGTGTTTACAAAAACTAAAACGAACGGTAACCTGATTGGGATTATTATTAATGGCACGGATCACATGGCTTCCCTGATCGGCACCCGATGTACAGGCGCTGCCACCGCTGGCACAAATATTATGGATATCCATATTAAAGAGAATCATTTCAGATTTTTCTGTTTTGGGAAAACTGGCACTCAAAACAGTATATAAGCTACTTCCCAGCACATCGCCATTGAATCCCACACCGGGTATATGCTTTTTCAATTGCTCATGCATATAGTATTTAAGCGTACCGATATAAGCATGATCTGTTTCATAACCCTGTGTAGCAATTTCAAGTGCACGTGCAAAACCAACAATTCCATAAATATTCTCTGTGCCGGCACGCATATTACGTTCCTGGCCACCTCCATGCACAAATGGTTTGATGCGCACATTTTCATTGATATACAAAATACCGATGCCCTTTGGTCCATGAAATTTATGTGCAGCAGCGGTTATAAAATGAATTGGTGTACTTCTGAGGTCAAATGGAAAATGACCCACCGTTTGTACGGTATCACTGTGAAAAATAGCATTGTACAATTTGCACAATTCACCCACAGAATGAATATCTAAAATGTTCCCAATTTCATTATTGGCATGCATCAGTGTTACGAGTGTTTTATCTTCAGAAGCAGCCAGTAATTTTTCAAGATCCTCTAAATCAACATGCCCATTAGGCAATAATTTTACATAACTCACTTTTACCAAATCCATATTAGCAAGATGGGAAACACTATGAGAAACCGCATGATGCTCAATAATAGAGGTGATAATATGCCTGCAACCAAGATCCCTTACAGCTGCGTAAATGGCAGTATTGCTGCTTTCTGTACCGCCACTTGTAAAAAATATTTCTGCGGGGTGAGCATTTAAAATTTTAGCCACAGATTTACGGGCAGTTTCTATGGCGATTCTTGTTTCACGCCCATAAGAGTAGATAGAAGAAGGATTGCCAAATTTTTCTGTCAGATATGGCATCATTGTTTCAAGCACAACCGGATCTAGTGCTGTGGTTGCAGCATTATCAAAATAAATTCGGGAATCCGTTATAGAACTCATTTTTTGATCCATATTTTCTTTATTGTTTTGAATCATATTTTATGATAAAATATGCTCTATTATTTAAACTGAATTTAACCATACCTTCCTTAAATACACATCGCCAACTACATCACTTCTTTGATGTCCTTCATCAACCTCAATGCAATGTTCGCTGCGGTAGTTTCAAAGTTACTTTCTGCATAAATACGAATAATAGGCTCTGTATTACTGGTTCTCAGATGCACCCAGTCATTATCAAATTCAATTTTAAGCCCATCAATTTCATTGATTGTATGATGCTTGTATCGGTCTTTTATTTTTTCAAAAACAGCTTTTACATCTACATCCTTTTCCAGTGTTATTTTATTTTTGCTGATAAAATAATTGGGATATGTATTTCTTAACTGCTTAATACTTTTTTTACTTTGCGCTAGTTGCGAAAGGAATAATGCGATTCCAATAAGTGCATCTCTTCCATAATGTAGATCCGGCACAATAATTCCACCGTTACCCTCACCACCTATCACTGCATTTACTTCTTTCATTTTATTTACTACATTCACTTCTCCCACTGCGCTTGCATGATAGACCCCGCCATTTTTTTGGGTAACATCTTTTAATGCCCTTGTAGAAGAAAGATTACTCACGGTATTTCCTTTTTGCTTGCTCAGAATATAATCTGCAACAGCTACCAAAGTGTATTCTTCCCCAAACATGGTACCATCTTCGCATACAAAACAAAGTCTGTCTACATCAGGGTCTACTGCAATTCCAAGCTGTGCTTTTTGTTTTACCACTTCCTGACTGAGCTCTGTAAGATTTTCAGGCAGGGGCTCTGGATTATGAGCAAACCTTCCATTCACAGTTTCATTTAATACGATAATATTTTCTACTCCCAATGATCTTAATAATGCCGGAACGGCTGTAGCACCTGTACTGTTCACCGCATCTACCACCACCGTAAAACCAGCATCAGCAATGGCTTTTTTATCCACCCATTGATAATTTAAAACAGCATTAATATGCGCTTCCAGCATGGTATCATTCTCAATACAAGTACCCAGATTATCAACGCCAACAAAATTAAACGCTTCCTTTTCAGCCAGCTCCAAAATTGTTTGTCCCTCTGCTGCATTTATAAATTCTCCTTTGTTATTCAACAGTTTTAGTGCATTCCACTCTTTAGGATTATGGCTGGCTGTTAATATAATTCCTCCATCAGCTTTTAAAAGCACTACAGCCATTTCAACAGTAGGAGTGGTGCTCAGGTCTAAATCAATTACATCAATTCCCAACCCATTTAAGGTGGCAATCACAAGGCTTTTAACCATTGCCCCACTAATTCTCCCATCTCTTCCTACTACAATTTTTTTTGTTGCTGCGGCATTTTCACCAATAGACTGCTGCAATATGAGGGTTCCGTAAGCTGCTGTAAACTTTACAATATCTACAGGTGTAAGATTTTCACCTGTATTGCCTCCAATAGTTCCCCTGATGCCGGATATGCTTTTAATAAGTGACATTTTGTTCAAATTTTTAGGACGGCAAAGATAAGAAAGAGTTAGGAGATTGAAGGGAGATAACAGCCAAATGCAGAAGGACAAAGGCCTTAGGCTGAAAAATAAAATTACTTCTCCCTATTAAGATGCTGTTACTGCAAGCACAATAGCATATAGACTAATTGCAATACCTAAGACTTATTAACCGATGAAGTATTGAGTTTTG
>CANNJE010000192.1 GCA_947504605.1 Chitinophagaceae bacterium | reverse complement strand
ACTTTCAAAATTCTACATTTGTATTATGCAAAAAAAATTGTTTCTATTAGATGCTTATGCACTGGTCTTCAGAGCATATTATGCACTTATACGAAGTCCCAGAGTTACCAGTAAAGGAAAAAATACCAATGCTCAGTTTGGGTTTATTAATACACTTGTAGATCTCATCAACAATCAAAAACCTACTCATATTGCCGTTTGTTTTGATACACATGCGCCAACAGAAAGGCATACTGATTTTGCAGATTATAAAGCCAACAGGCAGGAAACGCCGGAAGATATACGTGCAGCGGTTCCAGATATCAAAAAAATCATCAGGGCATTTAACATACCGGTAGTTGAAAAAGATGGTTATGAAGCAGATGATGTGATAGGTGCCTTGGCCAAACAGGCAGAAAAGGCAGGCTATGAAGTTTTTATGGTTACGCCAGACAAAGATTACGGGCAATTGGTTTCAGATAATATTAAAATTTACAAACCACCCTATCAGGGAGGCAGTCTTGAAATATTGGGCCCAAAAGAAGTGTGCGAAAAATGGGATATAGAAAAAGTCAGTCAAGTAATAGATATTCTGGGTTTGATGGGCGATGCTGTAGACAATATACCAGGCATACCCGGTGTGGGCGAAAAAACGGCAGCCAAACTATTAAAAGAGTTTGGCACACTAGAAAATGTACTTGAAAATGCATCCACCATTAAAGGTGCATTGGGAGAAAAAATCAGAAATGGAAAAGATTTGGCTATTCTGAGTAAAAAATTGGCCACTATTATCATAGATGTTCCGGTAGAATTTCATGAAGGGGATTTTGGTCTTCAGGAATGGAATAAAGAAGCTTTGAAGGAAATTTTTGCAGAACTGGAATTTAAAGCAATCGGCAAAAGAATATTGGGCGAAGAAATACCTGCTGCAGCAGATGAAAGGCGGCCTACAGCAGAAAAACCACAGCTCGATCTTTTTGGAAGTGTATTGCCAGCATCTGAATCTGTTAAGAGTACCAGTGTTGTAGCTGAAGTGGAAGAACCTTCTACAATCATTGCCGATAAAAATATCAATAATACAAAACACAATTATCGGTTATTGCAAACGGCTGAGGAGATAAAGGACTTGCTAGAAGTTTTAAAAGTGGCAGATGAAATTTGTTTTGATACAGAAACTACCAATATTGACGCCAATCTTGCAGAACTAGTGGGTATGAGTTTTTCTGTAAAATCAGGCGAGGGATTCTATATTCCTTGTCCGGCAGAAAGAAGTATTACGGAAGATATACTTCAACAATTAGCTGAATTGTTTGAAGATGAAACTAAAACATGGATTGGGCAAAATTTGAAATACGATCTGCTTGTATTAAAATGGTATGGTGTAGAACTAAAAGGAAAACTTTTTGATACTATGCTGGCACATTATGTAATTGAGCCTGATGGCAAAAGAAATATGGATTTGCTCAGTGCCAAATATCTTGGATATGAACCAGTTCATATAGAAGAACTGATTGGTAAAAAAGGAAAAGGGCAGGGGAATATGAGAGATGTAGAAATAGAGAAGGCAAAGGAATATGCAGTAGAAGATGCTGATATTACATTGCAGCTTAAAAATGTTTTTTTACCACAACTAAAAATAAAAGAGGTAGAAAAAGTTTTTTACGAAGTAGAAAATCCATTGGTAAAAGTATTAACAGCCATGGAGTTTGAAGGGATAAAAGTGGATGTAGACTTTTTAAACAGGTATTCTAAAGAGTTGGAAATAGATGCAAAAACTGCAGAAGAAAGTGTGTATGCTCAGGCGGGAGTAAGATTTAACCTGGCTTCTCCGAAACAATTGGGAGAAGTATTATTTGATAAACTACAATTGGATCCCAAAGCAAAAAAAACAAAAACCGGTCAATATGCTACCGGCGAAGATGTACTGCTTAAACTAGCGAATCAGCATAAAATTTGCGATGACATTTTAATTTTTCGAGAGTTGGCAAAATTAAAATCTACTTATGTGGATGCATTGCCGCAACTGATTAATCCAAAAACTGGGCGAGTGCATACAAGCTATGCACAGGCCGTAGCTGTAACGGGCAGGCTAAGCAGCACGAATCCCAACTTGCAAAATATTCCTATAAGAACCGATAAGGGTAAGGAGATAAGAAAAGCATTTGTGCCAAGAGACGAAAACTATGTATTGGTTTCTGCCGATTATTCGCAAATAGAATTACGTATTGTTGCAGCAATCAGTGGTGATGAAAATATGTGCGAGGCATTTAAATCAGGAAAGGATATTCATACCGCTACAGCTGCCAAAATTTTTAAAGTAGATGAAAATGCTGTAACCAAAGAAATGAGGTACAAGGCTAAAAGCGTAAACTTTGGAATTATTTATGGGCAGGGCGCATTTGGTCTGGCAGAAAACCTGGGTATTCCAAGAGCAGAAGCAAAGGAGATTATTGATAATTATAAAAAAGAGTTTCCTAATATTCAGCAGTACATGGATGATACCATTAGTTTGTGTAAAGAAAAAGGATATGTAGAAACATTAATGGGGCGCAAACGATGGCTGAGGGATATCAATAGCGCCAATTTTACCGTAAGAGGTTTCGCAGAACGAAATGCTATCAACTCTCCTATACAAGGTACAGCAGCCGATATGATTAAGCTGGCTATGATTAAAGTGGACAATGAACTTCGGGCAAAAAATTTTAAAAGTAAAATGTTGTTGCAGGTGCATGATGAACTGGTTTTTGATGTATTAAAAGAAGAATTGGAAAATATCAAGCCGGTTATCTTGAACTGTATGCAAACAGCAATGGTTTTACCGAATGATGTTCCTACCAGTGCAGAATTAGGATTTGGTGATAATTGGTTAGAGGCTCATTAATTTAAATAACTAGTAATGAATAAACCTGCATTGATATATTGTTATGATGCTTATTGTGGCTGGTGTTATGGCTTCAGCCCAGTAATAAAAATGATTTCGGAAGCGTATACAACACAATTAGAGATTGATGTGCTAAGCGGCGGCATGATATTGCCTGAAAAGCCAGTGCATATATCTGCAACAGCCGGTTATATTGCCAGTGCATATAAACATGTAGAAGAGCTTAGCGGAATAAAATTTGGCGCTGATTATTTATGGCATATTAATCATCCGGATGATAGTGACTGGTATCCTAATTCAGAGAAGCCTGCTATTGCTATGTGTATTTTTAAAGAATTTTATCCTCAAAGGTCTGTAGCGTTTGCCTCCGACCTTCAATATGCATTGCATTATGAGGGTCGGGATCTTACAGATAATGAAGCATATGTTCATCTGCTTGAGAAATATAGTATTCAACCCGAAATATTTTTCGAGAAACTTGCAAGTGATGTTTACAAAGAAATGGCTTACTATGAGTTTTCTCTCATGAAACAATTACAGGTAACCGGTTATCCCTGCGTATTTATTCAAACAGCCGATTTAAAATTTACCATGGTGGCAAGAGGTTATACAGATTATGAAACCTTGAAAGGGAGGATTGAAGGAGTATTAGAAGAGTTGGAAGCACAAAATAAAAGCTGAAAAGTAATTACGACTGCTTTGTAATCACTTTTCAGCTTTCTGCATATTTATTAGTTACTTCTGCGTTGTGGTGTCATTGCAGGTTCAATTTCGTCTTTAAATTTTTTGTACTGGTCTGCTGTAAATATTTCTTTTAGTTTTAGATCTCTTGCATCATTCATTTCTTTACGTTTGGCCTGAAATGCTTCCCGGTCCATACTTCCACTGGCACGCATTTCTTCCAAGGCTTTTTGCTGTTCTGTATAAAGGTCAGTAAACAATGCGGTTGTTTTAGTAATCTGGTCTGCGTTTAAATTCAAGGGAACCAATTTTTCCATCGTTGTTTTAGTTCTTTCTTCTGGAGTTTGACGTTGGCCACCTTGTGCTATTGCTGCACCAAAGCTGATAAACATTACAGCCATTAATAAAAAAAATTGTTTTTTCATTTTGTTTTTGTTAAGTGATGAATATAAAATAATTAACTACGTTTTTT
>CANNJE010000191.1 GCA_947504605.1 Chitinophagaceae bacterium | reverse complement strand
CATTCCTGTACGCATGCATTACAGGTCGTACAAGCCCTTAGTTCTTCCACGCTGATGTAATCCTTTAACAGGGTTTTGCCATCAGGTTTAAATTCGCCATTGGCTTTTATATTTTTACCTACTTCTTCCAGCCTGTCGCGGGTATCCATCATTATTTTTCTTGGACTTAGCAGTTTCCCGGTTTGATTGGCGGGACAGGCAGTAGAACAACGGCCACATTCGGTACAACTATACGCATCCAGTAAGTTTTTCCAACTGAGGTCCATTACGTCTTTGGCGCCAAACTTCATCGGTTGTGCATCACCGCTAGGAGCAAGTTCGGGTTGCATCATGTATTTAACCTCGTTTTGTACCTGTTCCATATTTTCCATTTTGCCCATATTGTCCAGACTGGCGTAATAGGCGTTTGGAAAGGCGAGTAAAATATGAAGATGTTTGCTGTAGGGGAGGTAATTTAAAAAGGCAAAAATGCCGATGATATGCATCCACCAGCAGGTTCTTTCAAGTAAATGAAGGTTTTGCAATGATATTCCGTTAAATACAGCAGCAAAAGAACCTGAAATAATAAAATCTCCGGTAGTCTTGTAATGTTCAGCCCCCTGTATTTGTAATGCCCTGTCTGCAGCGTTCATAATCAGGAACAGGGACATCAAAATTATTTCTGTAATCAGAATTAAATTGGCATCTGTTCTTGGCCAACCATTCAGGTCCTTGCTTATAAATCTTTTGAGTCTGATAATATTTCTTCTGATAAGGAAAATAACACAGACCAATATAACTGCAGCAGCCAGTATTTCAAAGAAGTTTATCAGAAAGGTATACAGGCTCCCCAGTGTTTCAAAAAAAAGCCGGTGCGTGCCTAATAAACCATCCAGTACAATTTCAAGAACTTCAATATTTATAATAATAAAGCCTGCGTAAATAATAAAATGCAAAACGGCTATAAGCGGATTACGAAACATTTTTTTCTGTCCGAAAGCCAGTAAAAGCAGGTTTTTCCAGCGTAAAGAAGGATTGTCAGACAGGTCTTTGTCTTTACCAAGAAATATGTTTTTCTTAATTTGAGTGATGTTTTTTGCAAACAACCAACTAGCAAAACCAGCCAGTAAAACAAATGCAGCCTGGGAAATATAATTCATAGCAGAAGGTATTATTAGAGCTAAGTTAAAGTATTTGAGGTTGATTATTTTATAATGAATAATTTTGAGGGGGGAGGAGGAATAGGGTTTTTAAAATTAGATGAAGGAAAGTTTGAAAGGGTAACTGTTTTTTTGAAGGTTTACAATTGTTCATTTTCCTTGCCTGCATTCAGATTTAACTTTTTAATCTTTATTAGTTCCCTAAGTATTGACTTAATAAAACGAATACATTATGATCTTAAGCAAAGAAATTGCCTTAAAAAAACTCAGAAGAATGGCCATGGAAGTAGCCGAGCGGAATCATTCTATCGATGGCCTTATCTTAATTGGTATCAAAGAAAATGGAATGGTGATTGCCGAGAAAATTGCCGGTTTTCTGGGAGAAGCTTTTAAAGGAAAAATACAATTACTATCTCTGTTGATGGATAAAAAAAATCCAGGTGAAATTGTACTCAGCTCATCACCGAATTTTAATGGAAGTACCATTTTATTGATTGATGATGTGGCTAATAGTGGTCGCACGATGTTGTATGCATTAAAACCATTGTTGGATCAGCATCCCGCCAGCATTCAAACACTTGCGTTGGTAGAGCGTACACACAAATTATTTCCGGTAAGTGTGGATTATGTGGGTCATTCTGTATCTACAGCCAAGGATGAGATGATTGTGGTGGAGGTGAAGGATGGAGAGGTGGAAGGGGCTTATTTGAAAGGTGAAAAGTGAAAGGTGAAAAGTGAAAGGTGAAAGGTGAAAAGTGAAAGGTGAAAAGTGAGAGGTGAAAAGTGAAAGGTGAAAGGTGAAAGGTGAAAAGTGAAAGGTGAAAGGTTTAGTTAATACTATTATTGTAAAGGGATATTTTTAGAACAAATTAAAAAACAACCAATGAAGATTGTAAAATTATTCACGTTATTGTTATTTCTCTTTATTCAAACAGCAAGGGCTGATGAGGGGATGTGGTTGCCACAACTTTTGGGCAAACTGAATGAGAGCAGGATGAAAAGTTTGGGGATGAAAATTAGTGCTGCAGATATTTACAGCATTAATAAAGGAAGCCTGAAAGATGCGGTCGTTAGTTTTGGCGGCTTTTGTACAGGGGAAGTGATTTCATCAAAAGGGTTGGTGCTTACCAATCACCATTGTGGTTTTGATGCCATTCAAAATCATACTACACTTCAAAATAATTATATCCGTGATGGATTTTGGGCAAAAAATAATGGGGAAGAACTTCCGAATAAGGGATTGTTTGTAACCTTTATTATTCGCATAGACGATGTGACAAAATTGGCGATGGATGGGGTTATGGCTTCGATGTCAGAATCGGAACGTCAAAGTAAAATAGATAAAAACCTGGCAGAGGTTAGAAAAAATGTTAAGAAAGAAACTACGCAGGAGAGTTTTACCAGGGGTTTTTTTGAAGGCAATCAATATTATTTATTTGTAACAGAAACGTACAAAGATGTGAGGTTGGTAGGAGCACCGCCAAGCAGTATCGGGAATTTTGGAAAAGATACCGACAATTGGGTTTGGCCAAGGCATACCGGTGATTTTTCTATGTTTCGCATTTATGCATCTAAAGACAATAAGCCTGCAGACTATTCACCTGAGAATATTCCTTTTACTCCAAAAAGGGCTTTGAATATTTCGATGGATGGAGTGGCTGAAGGAGATTTTACGATGGTGTTTGGTTTTCCCGGGCGCACTACTCAATATCTTCACAGTGCTGCAGTAGAGCAGATTCGTTCTGTAAATGATCCTGCTAAAATTGCCATCAGGGATAGGGCTTTGAGAATCATTGATGGATTTATGCGTAAGGATGAAGGCATTAAAATTCAGTATGCAGCCAAGTATGCCAGTATTCAGAATGCCTATAAAAAATGGCAGGGAGAGGTATTGGGATTAACCAGTACGAATGGCGTAGGCAAAAAGAAAGATTTTGAAGCGGAATTTCAGAAGAGGGTAGATGCTAATCCATTATTTACAACTAAATATGGCAATCTATTAAAAGGGCTTTCTGATGTTTACAGGAGTTTTGAACCTTATGGGCTTGCCAGGGATTATTATACAGAGATTGTTTCAAAAATTGAGTTGTTTACTATTTCGGCCCAATTAAATTCATTGGTTACGGCCTTTAATAAAGGAGGTGATAGTGCTTATCGGCAAAGGCTTGTAATCGTACAGCCAGTATTAGATAATCTTTTGGGAGAATACAGTGCTGTAGTAGATCAACATTTATTTGAAGGGTTGATTGAAATGTATGTTAAAGACCAACCTGCAAAAAATGTATCTCCATTGGTCAATGAATGGTTACAAGTAGCAGGAGGGAGTTATAACAAATTGACTCAAAATGTGTATACACAAACGTCCGCTTATCAGGCGGAAGGTTTAAAAATATTATTAGCCAAGCCCGCATCAGATGCGGTGAAGGAAATACAGGAATTGGATGCCGTGAAATTATTTTCGGCAATTCAGAAAACCTATCAAGTCAATGTTCAGGGGCCTTCTGCTGAGATCCAAAATCAAATTAATCGTTTGCAAAGGGATTATACACAGGCGCAGATGGATGTAATGACAGAGAAGAAATTTTATCCTGATGCCAATAGTACCCTGCGGGTAACTTTTGGGAATGTAAAAGGTTATACCGCCCGTGATGCTGTGCATTACGAATACTATACCGATTTAGATGGTGTGATGGAAAAGTACAAACCAGGGGATTATGAATTTGATGTTCCTGCTAAACTGAGGGCCCTGCATGCTTCCAAAGATTATGGTGCTTATGGTAAAAATGGCATCATGCCGGTTTGTTTTATTGCTACCAATCATACAACAGGGGGTAATAGCGGAAGTCCTGCACTGGATGCTTATGGCAATCTTATTGGCCTAAACTTCGACCGTGTTTGGGAAGGAACCATGAGTGATATTAATTACGATGCAAGCATCTGTCGCAACATTATGGTTGATATCCGGTATGTTTTGTTTATCGTAGATAAAT
>CANNJE010000190.1 GCA_947504605.1 Chitinophagaceae bacterium | reverse complement strand
TCTAATTTTTTCTGACTTATTTTTCGCTGGGTTACTGTACCATTAAATAATGGATAGCTTAGTTGAATACCTGCAAAACCGATGGGATAGAATTTTAAAAAATCATCTGGTTGCTTGTCGTAGCCGAAACCTGTTTTACCATACGTTCCAAAAAGTGAGACCGAAGGAAACCTGCTCATTTTCAATGTTCTTAATTCATTCAGCAAAAATTTGGATTGTGTATTTGCCAGGCGAATATCTATTGCCGGAGCACTTGAATAGGCATTGCTTTTTTTGTAAAGAATTTCCTGCTCAATTTGCATGTTTTGGTCAAGGGGAATTCCCAATACAAATTTCAACCCAGTCATAACCTGTTCATATTTACTGCTGACTAACTCTTTCTGTGTTTCCAATTGTTCTTTTTGCAATTGAACCTTGCTCACATCTGTACCCTTTGCCATCAGTTGCTCTTTAAGCAACTGCATATTTCTTAAAAGCCTGGATGTATTTACTATGTTGCTGTCAATAAAGGATAATTGCCTCAGTAACAATTGCCCGTTGTAATAGAGATTAGAAATATCAAAATACATTTGTTCTTCCGTTTTTTGCAATTGCAAATCGCTTAGTGTTGTGGCTATCCTCGCTGTTTGTATAGCGCCAAACACCTGGGGATTATACAGTGGCATCGTTAACTGTAAGTTGGCATTGATATTATGCGGCACTCCAAACTGTGTTTCCTTAAAACTACCTGCCGGACCACCAAAAATGGAGGCAGGCATTAACTGTGTTGGCATATCAGTAAAATATTTATAATCTGCATTGACTGATATTTTAGGCATCAGATTAGCTTTTGCTTCCCTTTTCCTTTGCTGGCCAATGGCCACATTATTCCTGCTTATTTGCAGAGATTTATTATAAACTTGAGCAGTGTCAATACATTGTTGTAAAGACCACACTTGTGCATTTGTTGCCTTTATTCCTGTTACAGCGAATACCAGGATCATTAATTTTTTGCGAATGTTCAATACCTTCATTAGCCTTTATTTTATTTGATGAGCAATAGCTGACTATCGAGGCTATGCTGTAGGGAAGTGTTTTTTTATCTCACCTCATTTATAGTTCGATATTTATTTTTTGAGAAGCCTGTATGTCGCCGGTTTTTATAGTTACCAGGTAAGTACTGCCCGCTTTTAATGATTTTATATTTTTCTGAACTGTATTTTCGCCTTTACTCAACCCTGTCAGAATTTCCTTTTTTAAGATCTTTCCATTGGCATCCGTAATTTGCAGATCAACAGCTGTGCTTTGAGCCAAAAAGAAATTGATGGATAAAATGCCTTCGTCTGTATTGGGATAGACCTGCATTTGCAAACCATTTATACTTTGGCTATTCAATTTCCCAAAAGCCGATTCGGTATGCTTGATGATATACACTTTAAATAACTGATTGCTGGCCTTACTTTCTTGCCCTGTATTTGTCCAAAAAACATTGGCTGCCGTACTTGCTATTCCTCCATAAATATGACCAACTAAAGTTTTATCAGCATCAATACTGTCTAACTTAATGACCTCATTTGCAAATTGAGGAATAGACGGCAGTACTATGAACTCAGCACCTGCTCCTAATAAAGAAGGCATCACAACAGGTAATATGTATTCTGATAAATGACCGGCTTTATCTCTTGTAACATTGGCAATTGTTTTTACAAATGGCACTTCGCTATTTTGAACCAATACGCCTGCGCTATCGTAGTATTGTGCAATTCCGCCGAAGAAAATATTATGCATTTCATTCTTGCTCTGGCTGTACATAGGCAACACTGCACAATGATAATGGTTGTAATACTGGGCAAAAGAATGATTGATTGTATAACTCTTTTCATCAATATTCACACTATTTAAAAAAGGGATGTTAGCGGTTGGCTGAAATACTCCTGAAAACAATGTTAACCCTTCATTTCCATTTACAAATATCTGTGGCACTACATTATTATCCCTTCTATGAAATGCCGATGCATCTGTAATCGTTTGATCATGTTTGATGCTGATATTAATGCCATCGTCTGTTATTGAAAATTTTCTGACCTGATCCGTATATTGTTGAAAAAAACCTGGTCCATGATCGGGGCCCATGGGATTATATCTGCCAATGAATTTTTGGCCTCCCACTAAATAATAAGTCTCATTTATTTTTTTAAGATGCCCACCTGTTACGGCAAAATTGCTATCAGAAATTTGCCTGAAATACTGTGAAAAAGTACTTTTATTTATAATGGCAGTAATGGCATTGGGAATATCAACAGCAGTAAGTTTTCCGTATGTTGTATGATCATCCAGTGAGCCACTAAAACCATAACCGCCTGTGATATACAAATACTTACCATTTTGATGAAACTGCATATTGGTAGAACTTAACTGTTCCTGCAAATCGGGAGTAAGCGCGCTAAGTGGGGCATACCATTTTTGCAGATTAACAGGATCGATAACAATGAGTTGTTTGTTATTACCACTCTCTGCAAATGAAGCAAAGGGTTGTCTGCGGTGCAAGCCATCTATACGGCCGCCGATGATAAGCCACTTGCCATCATGTTGACCATAAGCAAAAGCCTGAACGCCACCTAAACCAGTAATGTTTACAGGCTCAATGGCAATTTGAAAAGAGGTGGTTTGCGCGTTTGATAATATGGTACAGGCAAGCACAAAAAATGGTATAAAAATTATTGTTCTCATTTACTATTTTGATTTTATAA
Source organism: Chitinophagaceae bacterium (assembly GCA_947504605.1). Taxonomy (GTDB): domain Bacteria; phylum Bacteroidota; class Bacteroidia; order Chitinophagales; family Chitinophagaceae; genus Ferruginibacter. The sequence continues at coordinate 1,458 of CANNJE010000190.1, read as the reverse complement.
GGATTAAGATAGATTGTATCATTTTATCTCCGCTTCGTTCTATATCAAATTGAAATTTAGCTACACGCCATTTAAACATTTGCAGCCTGAATGTTCCCATTACGATGTGCATTAAATCTTCAGCAGAAATGGCATTGGTAAATATTTTATTTTGCTGGCCTTCCTTTAAAACGGGCAGTAAGTGTTTCATTTTTACACCCATTATTTTATGAATTGTTTCATTTATGCGTGTGCTGGCCTCTAATAACCCATCCGAAAAAACTGCAACAACAAAGTGCGGATTTGTTTTAAAGAAACTAAATTGATTCTGCAGTAGTAATATGAACTTTTCTTCCGGTGTCTGATTTGTAGTAATGGCTTTATTAAATCGCTCATCAATATTTTGAGCCAGAAATTCGAGCATCGCAATGATGATATCTTCTTTACTGGCAAAGTGCCTGTAAATAGCACTTTCAGAAAATTTCATTTCTTTGGCAAGATTTTTAATGGTTAGTCCACTGACTCCGGAAGCCGTTAAAATCCTCCCTGCTGCTGCAACAATTTCAAGTTGTCTGTTAGATATCATCGCTTTCATTTAAAAAAATATTTAAGCATTCAGTTGATTCATTTTATAAAAAGACATTCCGAGCCATATTACAGAAGTTGTCATAGCCAAAGCACCAATCAATACTAAAGCAGGAGGTAACCCAAAATACACTTCAGACAAAATGCCAACTGGCATTAGCAAGCCAGTTAAAGCCAGCCAAGATATCCTTTTCGCATGCCGGAGTTTATCTTTAAAATGCAGTAATAAAAACCCGATTAGAATATTCAGAAAAGCAAACAAATTTCCGTGTACATGAGCCAGCCTTGTTTCAAAATGTTTTCCGAGGCTGTAAGCGTTTACCCATTCTGCTTTGCCTGGTGCAAAATCTCTTAAATAAATCAAGAGGAATCCATAGACCATAAAAAATCCCATTGTAAGGAAGCCAATGGCTATATTGTTTTTCCCATTCATGTTTTTGGTTTTACATATTGTAAGTGAATATTCACTTACAAATGTAGACTAGATTATTTTGGGAAATGTAACTTAGGTTACATATAAAAATGATTTTGGTCACATGAAGGAGAAATTTCTAAGGTTTATTCTTATCTAAAATGTACCCCTCGCCTGTTTTATCGGTGCCGGGCATGGATGCTGCCATTTTAAGGTTATCCTGCCGGTTGAAAATGGCTGGCAAAGCCGTCAAAACTTTTCTTTTTGGTTCATTTACTTTTGCAATGGTGTATCTGCGGGCAGTTCTAAAAATACCTGGCTGGCCTGTTTCAAATAAAATACATCAACTCCAATGTAACAATAACGATGATTTATGAAACAAGAAAAAGATGATTACTTTCCGATACAGAATTTAGAAAAAATATAATCGAGCACATGTTCATTGGTAATATCGCCTGTTATTTCAGAAATATAATGCAAAC
>CANNJE010000189.1 GCA_947504605.1 Chitinophagaceae bacterium | reverse complement strand
TGAAAACAGCTGCAGCGGCAATTAGGTTTATATTGCGATAAATATTCATTCTTGAATGTAAAAATGCAGGAACAATAAAGCTTCTGAATGGCTGAAAGGGCTGTAAGCTTGGACCTTGGCAAGTATTGGACCTTTTGAAGGCCTTATTACCCTGAAGTTCAATAAGTATTTACCTGTTTCTCCCTTTTTTTGCGGCTTTTACCCTATTTTTGCCCACCAAAAAAAATAGAACGTTATTTATGGAAAATTTGATTTACGTAGTTCCGGCGATGGGTATTGTAGGCCTGTTGTACACTTTTGTAAAGTTTATATGGGTATCAAAGCAGGATGCAGGTACTCCCCGTATGCAGGAAATCAGTACTTATATAGCAGAGGGTGCTATGGCTTTCTTAAAAGCAGAATACAAAGTATTGACCTATTTTGTTATTATCGGTGCATTATTGCTGGGTATTATGGGATACAGTAACAGCAGCAGCCATTGGAGTATTGCCGTGGCCTTTGTTTTAGGTGCTTTTTTTAGCGCCCTGGCAGGTTTTATTGGTATGAAAGTAGCTACCAAGGCGAATGTGCGTACTGCACAGGCTGCAAGAACCAGTTTGTCTAAAGCATTAAATGTTTCTTTTACCGGAGGCAGTGTAATGGGTATGGGTGTTGCGGGTTTGGCGGTATTGGGACTGGGTGGTTTGTTTATTATATTAAAGCAAATATTTGCTCCTTTAGCGGCTGTTGACAGTCTTGAAATGGAGCGTACCATAGAAATCTTAACCGGTTTTTCACTGGGTGCAGAATCAATTGCTCTTTTTGCCCGTGTAGGTGGCGGTATTTATACCAAAGCTGCGGATGTGGGTGCTGATCTTGTAGGTAAAGTAGAAGCAGGTATTCCTGAAGATGATCCTCGCAACCCTGCAACCATTGCAGACAACGTGGGTGATAACGTAGGTGATGTGGCTGGTATGGGTGCCGATTTATTCGGTTCTTATGTGGCTACTGTTTTGGCAACGATGGTTTTGGGAAGAGAAACCAATGCGATGACCGATGCTTTTGGTGGAATGAGTCCTATTTTGCTGCCAATGCTTATTGCAGCGATGGGTATTATCTTCTCTATCTTCGGAACCTTTTTTGTACGCATCAGCGAAACGGCTGGTTTAAGTACACATAAAGTACAGAATGCTTTGAATATGGGTAATTGGGGATCGATGGTATTAACAGCTATTGGTTGTTATTTTCTGGTAGATTTCTTATTACCGCAAAATATGACCCTTCGTGGTCACGATTTTACCAAAATGGGTGTATTTGGCGCTATCATGGTAGGATTATTAGTGGGTGCATTAATGAGTATCATTACTGAATATTATACTGCGATGGGCAAACGCCCGGTGATGAGTATCATTCGTCAATCGGCTACAGGTCACGCTACCAATATTATTGGTGGATTGGCAGTAGGAATGGAAAGCACTTTGCTTCCTATCCTTGTATTAGCCGGTGGTATCTATGGTTCTTTTTACTGTGCAGGCTTATACGGTGTGGCTATAGCAGCTGCAGGTATGATGGCTACAACAGGTATGCAATTGGCCATTGATGCTTTTGGTCCTATTGCAGACAACGCAGGAGGTATTGCTGAAATGAGTGAGTTACCTGCTGATGTTCGTGAAAAAACAGATATCCTGGATGCTGTAGGAAATACAACAGCTGCCAGTGGAAAAGGATTTGCCATTGCTTCTGCAGCTTTAACTGCGTTGGCATTGTTTGCAGCATTTGTGGGTATTGCAAAAATTGATGGTATTGATATTTACAACGCCGATGTATTGGCTGGTTTGTTTGTGGGTGGTATGATTCCTTTTATCTTCTCATCACTGGCCATCAGGGCTGTGGGTGAAGCCGCTATGGCAATGGTAGAAGAAGTTCGCCGTCAGTTTCACAGCATTCCCGGTATTATGGAAGGAACAGGCAAACCAGAATACGATAAATGTGTTGCGATCTCTACAGAAGCATCTCTTAAAAAAATGATGTTGCCGGGTGCAATCGCCTTGACCTCTCCATTGATCATTGGGTTTGTATTTGGTCCGGAAGTATTGGGTGGTTTTCTTGCAGGTGCTACTGTTACCGGTGTACTTTTAGGAATGTTCCAGAACAATGCCGGTGGTGCATGGGACAATGCAAAAAAATCATTTGAAAAAGGTGTTGAAATCAATGGTGAAATGTTCTACAAAAAATCTGAACCACACAAGGCTTCTGTAACAGGTGATACTGTGGGCGATCCATTTAAAGATACTTCAGGTCCTTCTATGAATATTTTGATTAAGCTAATGAGTATTGTTTCTTTGGTAATCGCTCCTACTCTGGCAAAAATTCACCACGACAAAATTGAAACAAGAAGAAAGGCCAAGATTGAAACCATGCAGGCTATTTCTACTTCAGCTCATACAATACCGGCTGTAGTTCCTGTTATCACATTACCGCAATAATAAACAGTTCAGCAGGCTGCTGCTAAAGAGATTTATCAATAAATTCTTAAAAATCCCCGCTGATAAACAGTGGGGATTTTTAATAGAAAAGGGATATACCAAAGAGGGATTTTTTTTTAAATGGGATTTTGCCTTCGTTGCTGTTCCAGCTTCTCGCAAGCCAATAGCTGCCTACATGAGCCGCCGCATGCTGTTATGAGGGTGTTTCGTGGAGACAAGAACCAAGGCGGTGGGATTTGATGCCCCGATGCCCTATTTAAAAATGTACACTGAAGATTTAGCCTTTAAAACGTTAAGGCAGGTATAAAAAATGGATAAACGGTTTACTCCTTTACGAAATAATTCCTACTTTAGCATACGAAAGCTATCGTATTATGGATAAGATAAAAATAATGAAACCCACAGAGGGTGAATTGGAAATATTGGGTGTTTTGTGGGATAAAGGTGCATCAACTGTAAGAATCGTACATGAAGAAATTTGCAAATCCAAAGAAGCGGGTTATACCACTACCCTTAAACTATTGCAGATCATGTTTGAGAAAACCCTGGTTACGAGGGACAGTAGCAGTAAAACGCATATTTACGAAGCTGCAGTGAGCCGTGAAAAAACACAGAAACAATTTATCACTAAAATGATCAATAGTCTTTTTGCGGGATCCAGTACGGAGTTGGTGATGCAAACACTGGGCGGCAATAAAACCAGTACGGATGAACTGGAAAAAATTCAGCAACTCATCAATGAATTAAAGGCTAAAAAATAACCAGCTGTTTATGGCGTCCTTTTCTTTTAGTTTTATGGCAACAATGATGCACAGCATTTGGCAAACGGCCTTGCTGTTGCTCTTCTATATGCTCAGCACCAGGCTGCGTAAGAACCTTTCTCCCTTATTTAAAAGAAATTTTTTGTATGTGCTGTTAGGCGTACAATTGCTTTTATCGGGTTTTACTTTTTTAATTATATACCGGGAACCTTTTAATCCATTATTACCCGGTCTTTCTTTATCCATAAATTATTCCTTACAAAATTCATGGGTGACAAGCTATTCGCCTGTTCTTTACGGGATTTATTGGATGGTGGTTGTTTACCGGGTTGTAAACGCCTATGTTTTATGGAAACATTTCAAGCTAGATTATAAACAAACTCTGCTAAAGCCTTCGATTGATCTTCGCTTATTTACCCAAACAAAAGTTTTTCAGTTAGGCATTAAACGTAAAGTAAGTATCTGGTGCAGCCGGCATATCAGCAGCCCTTTGACATTTGGTTTCTGGAAACCGGTTATCCTTCTACCCATTGCACTTGTAAACAAGTTGAGCATGGAGGAGACGGAGGCGCTTATTGTACATGAGCTGACGCATATACGCAACCATGATTATTTACTCAATTGGTTACTAGTAACAGTGGAAACTTTTTATTTCTTTAATCCCTTTGTGTGGATAGTGGCGCAGAAAATAAAACTGGAGCGTGAAAAAAATTGTGATGTGCAGGTATTGCAATTTAAATATGGAACGATTTTATATGCAGAGACATTACAAAAAACAGCACAATTTCAGCAAATACAACTGAGCCTGCAACTGGCTGCAGTAGCAAATAAAAAACAGTTGTTGGAGCGGATTTTTTATTTCAGCAATCCAAAAAACTTTGACTTTAAACGCAGCAGTAGAAGGGTATCTTTAGGTGCTTTACTGGTTATGCTGCTCATAAATGTACTGCTGGTACTTTTGTTTGTT
>CANNJE010000188.1 GCA_947504605.1 Chitinophagaceae bacterium | reverse complement strand
ATACAGGCACTTTAGACAAGGAGTACACTTCAACTTCTGGGGCAGCCAATGTTGCAATGAATGCTGCTTCCATAGGTAATGCAGGCGGTTCACAACCTTTTAGTATCAGAAACCCATATCTTGGGCTTACTTATATTATATGCTTAAATGGGATCTTTCCGAGTCGCAATTAATCTTTACAACGACAATAATTGAATACTTTATCATCTTATAAGATCTGGTGGAAAAGCCTGTCGCCTCAATGGCGACAGGCTTTTAGTTTATCTGTATTGCAAAAACAGGATGAACCAACAAATGAAGATCTTGAAACATTAAAAAAACTGCAGGTACTGCGACTGGCAGGCCCGGAAGCACCATATCCCAATTGTGTATTCGAGTTAAACGATCTTTCAGGTATAACAGAACTAAACAAACTGGAAATACTCATTATTACCCATCATAACATAGAAAGCATTGAAGTGCTCGCACAGTTGCCTTCCCTAAAAGCTATTTTCCTTTTAAACAATCATATTAAAAGTTTGAAGGGTATTGAAAGCCTGTTTAATCTGGAACAATTGTATGTGCAATGCAACCAGATATCATCCATCAAAGAAATTGAACAACTCCTAAACCTGCGTGAGTTTTACATCCATGATAACAAGATTGTTTCTTTGGAAGGACTTACAGAAGCACATTCCGATAAATTGAGAAAATTGGTTTGTCAGCCCAATGAATTATTAAAACAAAAAGAGATTATTCATGCAGAGAGAGAACTGGGTATCATTTGCAGGTAAGCACATCGCTCATTACTGCTCTAATTAAAAGTATGATAAAACCTGAAAATGCGTTACAAAACAGTATACCATATAAACTGGTAAAAAATGATCCTACTCTTTGTGAATGGCTCTTTACAGGAGACAATAATTTTAATAAACCCTTCTTTGTAGAAAGCATTTCGGAGTGTAAACAACTAAAAGAAAATAGCACCCGTTTTAAATGTATTGCTCAAACAAAGATGCTTCCCATTTGGTCATCAGCATTAGAAACCGTTCCCGATCCTTCTGCTATTATATTCCATATTTCCCGATGCGGGTCTACCCTTGTTTCTCAATTACTGGATATTAAAAAGGAACATATGGTACTTTCGGAAGTTCCTTTTTTTGACGAACTGCTGCGCTTACCTTTTAAAGACAAGCTGATTGGGCCTGATGAAACAGCGAGCTATTTTAAAGCGGCCGTTCAATTGTACACCAGCAGCCCAAACGAAATACCATCACATGTTTTTATTAAAACAGACAGTTGGCATTTGGCATTTTATACACAGTTAAGAAAAATGTATCCTTACACGCCATTTATTTTATTATACCGCCATCCATGGGAAGTAATCCTGTCGCAGCAAAGAAGACGGGGAATGCAATCCGTACCCGGTGTTCTTGAACCCACGCTCTTTGGATTTACTGAAACGCAAGCTGCAGAATATGACCTGGACAAATATATGGCCAATGTACTGTTTAGCTATTTTACTAAAATGATTGAAATAACAACTGCAGATCCACTTACCCTGACTGTTGATTATGCAGAAGGCCCCATTCCCATTCTTAAAAAAATATATGCTGCCGCCGGAATAAACTTTGACACAGCAACACAAAAAGAAATGGAACAAAGAACCGGTTTCCATGGCAAATACCCGGAACAACTGTTTAAAGAAGAAAACATTCACTGCGATATGCCAGCGTTTATGCAGCCTGTAACAGATTTATATTACACCCTCGATAAACTTAACAAGTCTGCTGATCCAGAATAGATTTTACGTAGCTGAATAATTTTTCTGCAGAAGACTCCATATTTTCAACACCGGTATCTATTATCAATCCTGCATTAGATGGCACATCATACCGGTCGTTTACACCTGTAAGATTCCATATTTTTTCCGGAGCATCATCAGGTAATAGTGCTTTTTTATACAATCCCTTCGTATCCCGTTGAATCAGCTTTTCCAAACTGCATTTTATGTAAATAAGTATGGCTCCATTGGTTTCACATAACTCCCGTCTCAGGTCATCAAAAGGATTGATAGCTGCAATTATTGGTATAATACCTGCCTGTTTTTTTTCGATAGCAACATTTGTTAATCTGCGAATATTTTCCCGCCTGTCTGCTTCTGAAAATCCAAGATCTTTACAAATGGTATTGCGGTAAACATCTCCATCTATGATTGCTGACTCATAATTTACCGCCGCAAGTTTTTCCTGCAAAGCGATAGCCAGCGTAGATTTCCCTGCACCCGACAAACCGGTAAACACTATCATTAACATACAAATAATTTGTTCATTACCGTTTATTCGTTTATTGTTGCAGAGCAGCTTCCATATCGTCAGCCATTTTTATGGATATTGCTGTATTCATCAGGCGAAGCTGCTCAATAATTTTAAGGCTGTCGGCATGGCTGTAAACCGGCATTTTTTTTTCATCCGAAATTTCTTTTCGCTCATGCTCTGGCTGATTAAAAAAGGCTTTTACCCAATCATTTACCAGACCATCAATAACCAAGTGCACTCTGTCTGTATCTCCTGCATTGGTAACCCGGTGCTGCAAAGAAAGATTTAAATACCAACAACTGCCTTCCAGCATTTGAAGGGCTTCTTCTTCTAAATAAAAAGCCATATCCGGATTGGTTGCTATAGGAATATGAATTCTTACTTCGCCATCTTCATAACTGAGATCATGATCGCTGTGTGGTTTTATTTCGGAACCGGCATTTAATTTCATCAACCGCACAGACGTTTTTTCCATTTTAAAAAAATCAATAACTGCTGCTATTTTCGGACACGCTTCTAGCAATACCGTATCCTTATACGGACTCTCTTTTTGTAATGCGGAAGTATGTATTGCTATATTATTTTCGATATCTCCATTTACAGCTCGTAATTGTATCGTACTCCAGCCTCCTTCATAATATTTTTTATTATAATGTTCTTTCCAGTATTTTTTTTCCAACTGCACAATTTCTTCCTGCAATTGGGCTGTTTCAAAACACTGTAAAAACCGGATATACTTTATCAATGTATCTAAATATAAATAAGAAATGAAAGACTACTGCAATTTAATGAATCAGTAAAGGAATTGCATAATTACAATTGAAAAATATTAATCTCTTAGCCATTGCAGCATCTGCGGATAAGCAGGTTTACCCTGAGCCTCAGCCTGCTTATTTTCAAGAGCCATACCAACCCACTGCAACATGGGTACGCCAAAATAATGCCCTGTTTTAAAATTCTCTGCAATGCTGCTGCCCCCATTTTTATACCCTTCATCATGAAAAACAAAACCCGGATCAATATCCAGTTGCACACAAGCTGCATAACTCCAGGCGATAGCCATCATCTCTTCTGCTTCCCTGTCCTTGCGCAACGCAATATCGGGCTCACAAGTATGCACCCGATCTGCTGCTGGCACTACAGCCAGATGCCCAGCCTCATGCAGGATATCACCAGGATATTTTAATTTTTCAATATCTACAATAATGGTTCCATTATCTATAAAAAGACCTGGCAAAAAACAGGGACTATTCAAAGTTTCAAATCGTACAGATATTCCAATATTTATCAAAAATTCAACAGCCTTTTTAAATACTTCCTGCTTGACCATAGATTTTTATTTAATTTATTTCTGCAATATCATTAATATCCAACCAACAATTGCCAGCAAATTCTCTGAAATTATATAGGCTAAAAAAATGTATCGATTTTCTAACATGTTTCTATTACCAATTTTTAAGCAGTTGCTTTTAAAATTCGCAGAACAGCTATTTCTTTAACCAAGTAAACAGCCGTTATTTTTTACGAAATGCAGAAAAAAACAATTTCATTAACCAGCAATTAACTTTAAGATAACATGAACGCTTTAGATTGCATTCATGAATTTTACCTCTATCCTTATTATCATTGGCTTACTGTTTATATTACTTGTTTATAAGCTTGTAACTTATCTATATTACTTAAGGTTAAAAAAAGACTTAAACAATGCCAACCTTGATTTTTTTATACAACAGTTGGGCAATAAATATCAATACAAACACCTAACCAATGGGAGTTTTAGATATAAATGGGCTAAACGCTGGATAATCATCAGAGCCAATTTTGACGAAAATGGCAACTTTGTAAAGACTGATATGGCCAGTTTCAATTTTATAAAAATATTATCTGAGTTCACTTTTCT
>CANNJE010000187.1 GCA_947504605.1 Chitinophagaceae bacterium | reverse complement strand
TTTCTTTTTTAAATTTATGTTTAAACAGGGCAGAAGTAGCAAAGGATTGTTTATCGGATGTAAGCTGTGAAGTTCTGTCATTGCTGTTTTTCAGGTTGCCGCTTTCGCCTGTTGTAACAGATGTACGTTCTTCCTCGCTTTCTGTATGGTATATATTGGCGTTCAAAGTAATCTTTAAACTGTTATTGCTGTCTAGCTTCATATCATAAGAAGCATTTCCTTTAAAGTTGTATCTGTTTATATGTGTTTTGGTTGCAGCATTTTGATTCAGCAAGGAATCGGTCAGTTTTGTTTGAACAAAATTGATCGTGTTGTTATCGTATAGCTGGCTGTTAAATTTAGGCGATATGTTTAAGGTGTTTTTCTCCTTAAATTTATTGTTGTACTGTAAACCTGCATTTACATTATTAATAAAGCCATTCTGTGTGTTCACATAAGGTTCTTCATCGGAGCCGCCGCCTCCACCGTTCGAAAAAAACATCATACCACCTTCATCCGACATTTCAAAGTTCATATCGTTGCCACTGTATTTTTCCATGTCCTGCCAGCTCAAACCATCCTGCCCGGTATTGCCGTTCAATAAAAATCCGGTCAGTTTTCTTTTGCCTTTAAAAGTGCTGTACATCAGGTTGGTATTGTAGCGGTCGTCAATGTTTTTTTGTAAGCCGCTTGCAGCATCTATTTTCCCAAAATAGCCTGTTTTTTTATTCTCTTTTAATTTAAGATTGATGGTTTGTTTGCTTTGCCCGTCATCAATGCCCGTAAACTCTGCCTGGTCAGTTTTTTTCTTAAAAACCTGTACCTCTTTTACCGCATCTGCTCTCAGGTTTTTTACTGCCATTCCCGGATCATCGCCAAAGAATTCTTCTCCGTCTACCAAAACTTTTTCTACTGTTTCGCCCATGGCCTTTATCTCTCCATTTTTATCTACTTGTATGCCCGGCATTTTTCTTAAAAGTTCCTCCACATCTGCATTGGCGCTCACTTTAAAACTATCTGCAGTATAAATAGTGGTATCGCCCTTTATACGAATAGGGTTGCCGCTTTTAATGATCACTGCTTCCAGCAATTTACTTTTTGGGGTTACTGCCACCTGTGGCAATTTTTCATTACCTGTTGTTATAGTAATGTCTTCTACATAATCTGCAAACGTAGGATGCAATACCATAAAAATATATTTGCCCGGTACTAGTGCCGGCAAAAGATAGGTGCCGTCTTCTTTGGTTCTGGTAAAACCAATTAGTGTAGAATCTTTTTGCGATAGCATTGCTACCACTGCATTTTTAACCAGTTTATTGGAAGTTGTGTCTTTTATACTACCGCTAACAGCATTGGTTTGCGAAAAAGCCGAAAGAAAAAGAAAAAAAGAAAATAGGGAAACGCTGATTTTTTTGAACATCTAGTTAGTTTAATCGGTACATTTAATTGGTAGTTCAAAAATGAACTATTAAATATTGTCCGCAAACTAACTTATACTAATTTTAAGTTAAAAGGAATTAGTATAAACGGCATCAAGTCATTTACCTATGGCATACGAAAACATACATTTTATAGACAGTACCAAAAAAGTTTGGAACTATTCTTTTTTTACAGAAGAAGATATTACCCGTTTTCAAAACGGTGAAATGGAGAATGCTTATGAAAAATTTGGCAGTCATTTTATTAATGTGTTGGATACCGATGGTTTTTATTTTGCGGTATGGGCGCCCAATGCCACTGCAGTATCTGTTATAGGTGAATTTAACGAATGGAAAAAAGAATCTCATCCTTTGTTTGTGCGACTAGATCATTCGGGTATTTGGGAAGGATATATACCCAGGCTTCCACAAGGTACTTTGTACAAATACCAGATTACCGGGTTTGAAGGAATAGAAACAGAAAAAGCCGATCCTTTTGCTAACTATGCAGAGCTAAGGCCCGGTACAGCTTCTGTTACCTGGCAACTGGACAATGAATGGAAAGATGCAGCATGGATGAAAAACCGTAAAAAGTACAATTCATTAAATGCACCGTGGAGTGTATATGAAGTGCATCTGGGCAGTTGGATGAGGCCCGATAAAAATAATGAGGAATGGTATAATACCTATGATCAGCTTTCTGAAAGACTGGTACCTTATGTAAAAAACATGGGCTTTACCCATGTGGAGTTTATGCCGGTAATGGAACATCCGTTTGATGGAAGCTGGGGATACCAGGGCACTGGTTTTTTTGCAGCCACTTCCAGGTATGGATTGCCGCAGGATTTTATGAGGCTGATTGATAATCTACATCAAAACGGCATTGGCGTTATTCTGGATTGGGTGCCTTCGCATTTTCCTTATGATGCACATGGGTTGTTTATGTTTGATGGTACGCATACTTATGAATACAGTGATATGCGCAAAGGGTTTCATCCGGATTGGAACAGTTATATATTTAATTACAAAAGGGGAGAAGTGCGTTCTTTTTTAATAAGCAGTGCGCATTTCTGGTTGAATAAATACCATGCAGATGGTATCAGGGTAGATGCGGTGAACTCTATTATCCGATTGGATTTTTCGAGGAAAGAGGGAGAGTGGGAGCGCAATGAATATGGCGGCAATGAAAACATAGAAGCCATCGATTTTTTAAAAAGTCTCAATACCATTCTTTACCGTGATTTCCCGGATATTCAAACCATTGCCGAAGAAGCATCCGACTGGCCGGGTATTACCTTGCAGGTTGATAAAGGTGGTTTTGGTTTTGGTATGAAGTGGATGATGGGCTGGATGCATGATACTTTCCGGTATTTTAAAAAACTGCCGGAGCACAGGCCTTTGCACCAGGATGATATCACTTTTAGCCTCATGTATTTTTATGATGAGAAATTTATGCTACCCATCAGTCATGATGAAATTGTACATGGCAAGAGCCCGATGATTTATAAAATGCCGGGCAATGAATGGGAGAAATTTGCCAGCCTGAGGGTTTTGTACACATATATGTATATGCATCCCGGGGCAAAATTGCTCTTTATGGGCAATGAATTTGGGCAAACCAGCGAATGGAATTATAAATCGGAGTTGGATTGGGAACTGCTGCAACATGCTGCCCACCATAACTTGCAGGAATGTGTGCGCAGCCTTAACTTTTTATACAAAGAAATGCCTGCCCTTTACCAAAACCAGTTTGAACATACCGGTTTTGAGTGGATAGACACCGATAGCAGGGACAAGGGTATTTTAATGTTTAAACGTAAAGGAAAACTAAGAAAAGATGATCTGCTGGTTATTTTAAACATGACGGTTCACCCGCAAAGAGGCTGGACAAAACAAGTAACCGGCAAAACAGCCTGGAAGGAAATCTTTAACAGCGATAGTAAAAGCTTCTGGGGTAGTGGCGATTATATGAATGAAATCATAAAATGTACGCCGGTTGATAAAAAAGCAAAGCTTTATGAAATAAAGTTTGACATTCCGGCGTTAGGAGCAATAGTATTCCGTTAGTAATGGAATAATAATTGCTATAAATACAGAACATGAAAAACCTACTCCTGGCAGCAGCCAGTTTAATCTGCACTAATCTAATGGCACAATCTACCGATAGTGCTACTTTCTTCTATAACAAAGGCTTACAGGAAAAATCGGCAAAACGTTTATTGGTTGCTAATCAAGCTTTTGAAAAAGCTATCTCCATTAATCCTTCTTATAGCGAAGCTTATCTGGAAAATGGAGCTGTGCTGCTTGAAATGCGCCAAACAGATAAAGCAAAAGCAACTTATACCAAATTAAATGAGCTTCAACCTACTAATAAAGAAGCCATCAAAGCATTAACTGCCCTTTATTTTAATTATCGCCAGTATGAAAAAGCAATTGAATTTGCACAAAAGTGCCAAGATTGCGAAAATGCCGAAAGGATTATTGGAATGAGTTATTATCAGCAGGAAGATTATGCATCTGCAGAAAAAGCATTGTTAACGGCTATTAAGAAAAATGCACTAGATGCGGAAGCTACTTATACCCTTGCCCGCACTTATCTTGATATGGAGGAGTATAAAAAAGCCGTGCCATGGTACGAAAAAGCCATTAATATGGAAGGCGCTAAAAATGTGTGGATGTATGAACTAGGCTTGCTTTATTATAACAACAATGATTATAAAAATGCGGTTGTTTCTTTTAACAAAGCTGCAGCCAATGGCTATGAGCAAAAGAATGATTTTAACGAAAACCTTGGTTATGCTTCTTTATATGCAGGCGATTTTGAAAAAGGAGAACAATTGCTGCTTGGTATTTTAAAAAGAAAACCCAACAATACTGTTTTGCTTAG
>CANNJE010000186.1 GCA_947504605.1 Chitinophagaceae bacterium | reverse complement strand
AGTTGTTGTCAAACTGTTCTTTCGAACTTACCCTTGTGTAAGACCATACTTCATGTTTGATAACTTTAATTGCTTCCTTACTAGGTATAAACTTTTTAAAATAATTAAGATTCTCCATTTTCATTTGTTTTATATAGAACAATTGATATGCTATAAATAAAATCCGCTAATGCAGCAGTTTCTTCCTCTGAAAGGTCACCAAACCCTTCAATACTGATTATTTCTTCTTTGGTAATTTTTAAAATTGGTTGTTTTACATCGGTTATATTTTTAAGTTTCATTATTCACCGGAAAATGTTACACCGTCCAGTTAAGTGGAGAGGCATGTTGGTGAAATCTTAATGCCGAGATTATCGGATATATTTCTTTTTTTTTGTTTTAAAAATGATTGTTTTTTCATTGCGGGTAACAAGGGTAATCTCTTCATAATTGCCAAGTCCTAATACTTTTTTTAACCGCATCACTTCTTCGCCGGAAATTGTCTTTTCATTAACGATGTCAAATCTAAATGGTGCCCCTTCATTAAATTTTACAATCAGCTCTTTCACATTCTTGGTGCGTATTTCTTTTAATACCATCTTTTCATCATCATTAAGTAGTCTTGGCATGAGCAATTTTTGAAGCTCCTCTTTTTCTATAAATTCTTCTAAAAAATAGGAAAGTGAAAAATAAATATGAGGACGTTTTCTGTCAAGATCTGAGTTGTTATGGTTGAAATAATTATCCCCAATATGTTCCATTACCTCGCCATCCGTAAAAACCAGTATCCCAGCCTCTTCATTTACCTCAAGACTAATATTAATTAAATTGGTCAGGTAGTTAATATCGAATTTTAGACCATACATCAGTAGTTCATCGTTCAATGCATTTTCTACCCATTGTAATGAATTTTCTTCTTCCTCTGACATCGTACCGGCCAATTTTTTCTTTAATAAGTTTCCCTTTGTGTACTCTATATTTTTTTGAGGTAGACCTATATCATAGGCATTCTTAAAAAAATAGTTGCAAATTTTTTCTGTTTTCTTAACGGTAAAACTATATTCTCGCAAATGGTCGAGTATGCGAAGCCAAACAAGCTGTGCAAAGCTGAGCTGGAATTTTTCGCCTTTTTCAAAAAAAGGTAATAACCCATGGCGCCTCCAGTATTGTAAAGACTTGTAAATTTTATCCCCTCTCAAATCTTTTACCTCTTCAATAGGAACAATTCTGTCAAATAGAAATTCCCTGAATTCTGCGATAGATATTTTATCAATAGAAGTTATCAAATTTTTATTCATGCAGTAAAATTATAAATACTTTGTCGTTTTAGCAAATTTATTTATTTTTACTTTGCTTATTAAACAATTATATAAAAACCAAGCGAATTCTCTACTTATGACACATTTAGAAAGCAAAATAAACCAGGAAGCTTTCAACATCTGCTGTAAGCTTGTTAAATGTAGGATGACATCCAGCCGGCATCCGCTGAAATCTAGTTGGCAGATGTTGACAGATACTGACAGAATTTGTAAAAAATACCATATTTATTATGAAAAAAGTTCAATGCACTTATTGCAAGGAGTATTTTTTTACTACTGGAACTAGAAACTATTGTAAAGGAAAAAACTGTTATATGCTTAGCAAAAAAATGCGACAGCGCATTTTGGATGGATTGGTAAAGGATATAAAAAAAGGATTGTACGCAAATTTTAAAATATTTCAGGAAAATTTACCAGAAAGTGGTACGGTAAAAATGGACTACGATCTGGCACTGAAAAGTGGATTTAATGAAAATGCATATTATGGTACATACAAATTTGAAATATATTTATGGAGAATGGTTGAAAATTATTATTTCTTAATTGAACATATTGACGATAAAAGAATACTTCACATTTATAAAAAATAGAAAATGGAATTTGAAAAGTATGGGCCATTAGCCCAAAGCAAAGAATTTGCTGAAACCCAAAAAACAAGTTGGATGCCTGTTTTTTTTTCACTTTGTATTGTAATTTTGGTAACTGGCATATTGATTTCTACAATTCAAGATAATCAGATGTCAATTAAAATCGGATGATTCTGTAAGCGTTTAAAAGCTATATCTTTTAAACGCTTCTCTAATGCTTTTCTTTACACAACAATACTTATTTTTTAAAATAAATATCAACAGCAATAATTATTTTTAAAAATAAGCCAGAAATCACTTACCAAAGCTTTCGGCGTAATTTTAGATCTATTGGAAGGTATGAACTGGATGAGGTAAAACCCTCCATAGAAGTAGCTTCTAAGATTGCAGAAGCTTTGGAAGTTTCTTTGGATAATCTCGCCGGCAACAGCAAGGTATTGTTAGAAAAAAATATTGTAAAACGCATCACTGATATACAGCAACTACCACTGATGATAAAGCACATTTGTTTGCACTGATGGATGCTTTTCTTAGAGAACATAAAGCTAAAAAAGCTTACGCTTTATAAGTAAAAATAAAGACCGGCAGGTGCAGGGCTTTATTTTTACTTATAATGTTGTGTACCTATTGACAAGGAATATAACCTGCATTAATTTTTAGTTTTACCAACTGCTGCCTTAGTTCCTGAGAGACAAAAATATATTTTCTTGCATTAGCTCCTGTACCAAACCACTCTTTACTTTTAAAAATTGGAGTATCACCAACATCATCTTTAAAAGAAGGGAAAAAACCTTTGTTGATAAAGTTATAACGAAGCCTGTTACAATCTTTACATACCTCATAAGGATAATCTTCTAAATTTAACGGCACTTCTGTTACAGGAAGGACAAGCTGTATTGTATCTTCAATCACTGTTTCCTTTTTATACAACAATACCTTTTCGCTGTTAATCCCTTTGCCTTTAAATAAAATTTCGTACAATTCCTCTTTTACAAACAACTCATCAAATATCCAGTTCAATGAAAACATTTTTTTACTGCCGCCCCAGTTAGGTTCTTTCTTTAATCTGAATGGTTCTTTTTGTTTTAAACCCATACCGCAGGTATTACAATAGTTGCTATCATCATAAGTGGTTTTAATATAGCTTCTGTCATAATCATTCATCGGATAACCATTTGCCCATGGGCTCAAGAGTATTAATAGCTTTGCCGCATTTTCTTCTTCCACAGAAAATTTTGATATTACCGTTTCTTTAATACCCCACTCATCAAAATAGGGTTTTAGTTGTCGATAAATATCATTCTCCTCTAACCAAAAGGAATCATATCCTATTTCGACTTTAATGTTATGTTTTGCAAGTATTGCAATTTGTTTCTTATTCCAATCAGAAAATATTTTATGTAAATTTTTCATGTTATAATCCCAATGCTTTTAGAATATCCGGATAATCTTTATAAATTTTTTGTGCTGCTTGTTCAACATCAGCTATTACTGCGTTTGCTGTAGTTAACCCCGCTTTAGAACCTTCATAACCTATTTCCGCTCTCCACGCATTAGTAAAAGTTTGATGTTCTGTTTCAGTTAAAACAATTGACTGCATTTCTTTCTCGACTTGCCCAAATAAACTTGCAAAACGTTTTTCTATTAAATGATGTACTTCTGTGCCTACTGGAGACATTTTTTTAAGTACCTTATAAGTATTAATACCAAATTTTGAAGCATATGTAAATGTTGTAAGACCTCTTTTAGCTCTAAATAAATTAGCTGCATATTTTAAATACCTAAGTTTGGTAATTTGCCCAACAGGAATAAACCAGGAAGCAGCTTCTAGCATCATCATTCCATCTTCTTTTACACCAGCATGATATTTTACTAACCATTTTGCTGTTGCATCATAAGCTTCCACCTGAGCTCTCCAAGTATTATTTTTAATTCGGTCAGTCCCTCTTCCATATTTTTCTAGTGCATAATAAAGACTTTGCACCTGACGTTGATTTAGTTTAGGAATTTTAGCTGAAACAACTACTTCTGATAGGGTTTTTGTTTTCTTCATATTCCCGGTAGGATCATCTTTGGGGTCGGCATCTGCAAGCCCGAGAGGATCATTAAAATTGATAGGGTTATCTGAAGCAAAATTATATGGAGACATTTCCCAGTTTGACTCCGCTAATTCATCGACCTGCCAAAATCTTCCTAACTGTGTATCATACATGCGGTTAATAGCATCGTATAATTCGACTCCACTTCCATCACTGAATTCAGCACTCTGCAATTCATTGCCACCATTAAATTTATATTTATTTTGTATTCCGCCCGCAGCCTTACTGCTTATCCCCGCCAATGTTAACCCGAACGGATATGAATTATTGCACTATTCAAAGATCATTTGATGGATTAAATGTACTAAAATAAATGGAACAGTATTTTTATCATTTTGATGCAGCAAAAAAATTGCGGATGCTTTTGAAGTGTCT
>CANNJE010000185.1 GCA_947504605.1 Chitinophagaceae bacterium | reverse complement strand
TCGCAAGCCGCGTTAGGGCCGTATACAATTTTTGCACCTGTTTTTTTGCTCAAATCGACATGACCCGAAACAAAATCGGCATGAAAATGCGTTTCGAAAATATATTTTAATTGCACATTATCTTTTGCTAAACGATCTAAGTAAGGTTGCACTTCACGAAGAGGATCTACAATAAATGCTTCGCCATTTGAAGTAACATAGTATGCGCCTTGCGCTAAACAACCAGTATAAATTTGTTCTATATTCATGGTATTAGATATTAAAATTCGGGTGCTTTTAAAAAGCATTACAAAGTTAATATATTTTGAAGCAACCTTTTGCAACAAATGTTGCAAAGCATTAAAATTTCGAAGATTTTTAAGGCCAAAGGCTTAAAAGCGCCTTATGGGTTGTTTTTGTTGAAAAAATGATATATTTAATATTCAAAATATATGAAAATGAACCCTTCAAAATTGCTATTAATGCTTAGTTTTTTGCTTTTTTTATTTATTGGCCAAACTAAAGCGCAACGTGTATTCGCCACTAATTATCCGTATCAAGCCGAGCTAAAAGTATTTGTGGTAGCACAAGAATACCAAGCCGATTTAAAAGTGTATAAAGTGCGTAACGAATACGAAGCCACAGGACAAAACGGAAAATGGTTTTTTACTAAATATGATTATCAAGCGAAAAAGAAAATATATTTTGTAGACCACGAATACCAAGCAGAATTAAAAATATTTTTTGTAGCGCAAGCCTATCAAGCGGGCTGGCGTAATGCAGCGAAGAAGCATTTGTTGTATTAGAGATTAAAGTAAAATCTTTAATTCTAATTTTCCTCCTAAACCATTTTCTATAATTTTTTGCAAAGTAGAAAGTCGAACTTCTTTGATGTCATTTTCAATTTTGGAAATATAACCCTTATTTGTACCGCATTTTTCAGCTAAAGCTTCTTGGGTTAATCCTTTTTTTATTCTGGCTTGTTGAATTAAAAATCCAATTTTGAATTCAGCAAAACCTTTATCAAAAGTAGTCCTCTTGTTACCTTTGGTGCCATATGTTTGATCAATAAATTCACTGAGCGTTTGCTTGCTTTTCTGTTTCATATTCTTTTTTAATTTTTAATGCCTTTTCGATTTCTGAATTGGGTATTTTTTGCGTCTTCTTAACAAAACCATTTATTAAAACAACTAATTTTCCTGTATCAAAAAAACAAAAGATTCTATAAATATCAGTTCCTTGTTGAATTCTAATTTCGTACAAGCTTTCTCCATTTTTGATGTGTTTAAAATACACTGTTGGAATGACAGCTAACTCTTCTATTAATTTAAGCGTCCAAAGTATCTTTTCTTTGACTTTATTATTTTGACCATTCAAAAAAATAACAAAATAGTTTTTGTAGAAAATTACCTCCCTGCACTTATTCTCTATCGACATTACAAAAATATAATAAGTTGTCCATAAAGACAACTTTAAAGTGAATTAATCTATTAATTAAAAGATTAAAATATTTAAAAACTGTGTTTTAAACTATAGAAATGATATTTCTTGATAATTATCAATGGAAAATATTTTCAAGATAAAATAAAACTTTAGCCCTGTTTTTTTAGGAGTAAAGCTGCTAAATTGATTTTAAACGTATTCAACAAAGTATCCGAATTTGCGGTGGCTATTTTAACAGCAATCTTTTGCGCTTCAATTGCTTCCGTGATTTTATCATTTTTATCAAGAATAAATGCGTAACTATCAAACACGTTAGCAGAATTTGGATATCGTTCTGTATTAATTTTCAATATAAATTCTGAATACGCATTGTTATTATTTAAAAACATTCCATATCCTAATTCGTTAAGGTAGGCTTCGCCATTTTCGCTTAATTCAGCGGCCTTATAATAATTTACTTTAGCACTATCAAACTGAAGCTCCATCAACATTATTTTACCATACGCTGAATAGATATTTGGATTTTGAAATATGCTTTTGCTATAGGCTAGTATTCTTTTTGTAGCTGTAATTTGCTGCTGATCTATGAGCAAATCACTTAATTGAATGATTTCATCGGCTGATATATAATAATTTTGGCGTTCTAAGTTTTTTCGATTTTCAAAATTCAACAAAGCATTATCCACATTGCTAGCAGTGGTTTCGCAGCCTAGCTTTTGAACCAAGGAAATTAATATAGGATTTCTATATTTTTGATCATTAAGAATTCTTAACAAGGCAATTCCTTTCAAATCTACTGCGCTGTAGTCAAAATTATCCGTAACCGAAACAACCTGCTTTTTTTCTGGCACACGAAGAAATACAGAACGCGAACCTCTACTTCTTCCTTTATGCCAAATAATTTTGGGTTGCGTAGTATCTATTGAAATATACCATCCTAGTCCATAATACGAGGGTATCGAAGCATTTAAGTCTTTTGCTATTTCGCCATTATTTAAAACAAATGGAGTGTAAGCAAGTTCTTGCATTTCTTTTGATAAGATTTTACAACTTCTTAACGCTAAATCAAATTTAGAAAGATCTTCTAGACATGAATACACATTTTCTGAACCAAATAAAAACGATCTTTGAGTTTGAATAAAATTGATAGTGTCTACAGGTGTTACATTGCAATCAGTAATTGATTTATATTCATGTGGCACTAATAAATCTTTCGCTCGGATGCCTACTGGTAAGCATTTTAAAATTTCACCGTTTTGAGGAATAAAAGTACGATGCATTTTCGCTGGCTTAAAAACATAGTTAAACATGTAATCTGAAAAATGCATTTTTGTAACGCGTTCTATAATTAAAGGCAATATATCATAGCCAATATTTGAATAAATCCATTCCTCACCAGGTAAGGCAAATAGTTGTGGTTTATATTTTGATAGTATTGGTATAACACTATCATTATTCAAAACTGCATTAACTCCTAAATCTTCGATTTGTTCATAGCTTTGTTTTAACCCTGATGTATGCGACAATAAATGCTTTACACAAATATTATCATAAGGAAATTCTGGTATATATTTCTTTACATTTTCATTAATATCTATGATTCCCTTTTCGTGCAATTGTAATATAGCGATTGCAGTAAATGGCTTTGAAATGGAGCCTATATTAAAAACTAGATTGTTTTGAATTGGTTCTTTAAGAAAATTATCTCTATATCCTAAGCAATATTTAAAATAAGGTTTGTTATTTTCTGTAACCAATATATTTCCATTGAAACAATTATTTTTTGCAAATAAATTGAATATGGAATCCATTGATTTTACTTTAAGATCTTGAGCAAAAATGCAGAAAGAACACAATAGCAAAAAAAATAGTGATAGAAAATGTTTTATTTTCATTAAATGGATTTAAAAATAAATTAAAAAGTATTACAAACCCTGCAACCTTTCCGCTGCGGCCCTTAAAGTCTCTTCTTTTTTCGCAAAGCAAAAACGAATCACGCCATGGTCGGTTTTATCTTGATAAAATGCCGAAACAGGAATAGTAGCAACACCATATTCTTTAACTAAACGAATGGCAAATGCTTTGTCGTTTTCGTTCGATATTTTGCTAAAAGAATAACATTCAAAATAACTACCATAAGATGGAATGCATTCGAGTTTTGTAGCAGAAAGTAATTGCCTTAACAAATCTCTTTTTTGCTGCATTTGCTGCCCTAGGTTTAAATAGTTTTTGTTTTCGGTAAGATAAGCTGCAAGCGCAACCTGCTTAGGCGTATCGCAGGTAAAGGCATTAAATTGATGTACCTTTCTATACTCTTTCATGAGGCTTTCGCCAGCAATACAATAACCTAATTTCCATCCGGTGCAATGCATGGTTTTTCCAAAAGAAAAACACACAAAACTACGCGCCAATAATTCGGGATGTTTTAAAATACTTTGATGCGCTTTGTCCTCAAAAATTAAATGTTCATACACTTCATCGCTCAAAATAATAATGTCGGTACCGGCAACTAAACTTTTTAATTCAATAATATCTTGCTCGGAAAGTACTGCCCCTGTTGGGTTATGTGGCGAGTTTATCATGATCATTTTAGTACGCGGCGAAATTTTACTGCGCACTTCGTCCCAAGGAATGTTGTAATTAGGAAAAGTTAAATTGATGCGCAGCGGCACACCCCCATTAATTTCAATATTTGGAATATAACTATCGTATGCGGGCTCAAACAAAATAACCTCGTCGCCCGGATGTATCAAAGTGGTGATAGCCGTATAAATGGCATAAGTGCCACCTGGGCTAATGGTAATTTGCGTATCGGGATTGATCGATTTTTGATATAAACTTTGCACTTTCTCAGCTAAAGCCTCACGCAAAGTAGGGTAGCCATTGGCATGGGTGTATTGATTAAAACCATCGGCCATGGCTTTGTTTACCAATTGAGTTAAACCTGCATCCATGTCGAAATCTGGAAATC
>CANNJE010000184.1 GCA_947504605.1 Chitinophagaceae bacterium | reverse complement strand
AAGAATAAAAGGAGTGCCCGCAGAAAATATATTTATCGGAAATGGCAGTGATGAAGTGATAGATATCGCATACCGTATTTTCTGTAATCCCGGTAAAGACAATGTGATCATTTGTCCGCCTACTTATGGAATGTATGAAGTGAGTGGAAATATCAATGATGTAGAAATACGAAAAGTGAATCTCACCCCCGATTTTCAATTGGATGTAGAAGCTATTTTAAATGCCGTTGATGAACACTCAAAACTTTTGTTCATCTGCTCACCCAATAATCCTACGGGTAACAATATGAACAGAGCAGATATTGAATATTTGTTAAACAATTTCCCCGGTATTGTTATTATTGATGAGGCCTATATCAACTATTCCAATCAAAAAACATTTATACAGGAACTTACCGAATATTCTAACCTGATTGTAATGCAAACATTGTCTAAAGCATGGGGGCTTGCAGCTTTGCGTCTTGGTTTATGTTATGCTTCCATGGATATTATTGACCTGTTCAATAAAGTTAAACCTCCTTATAATATCAATCTTGCATCACAGGAACTGGGTTTGCAGGCTTTACAAAATACCAGCATGATAAATGATTGGGTAAAGACAACTGTAAATGAAAGAGAATCTTTAAAAAATCAATTGCCTGCATTTAGTTTTGTTGAAAAAGTATTTCCGGGTGATGCCAATTTTTTACTGGTGAAAGTGTCTGATGCGGATAAGTTGTATCAGTTTCTTGCTGCCAATGAAGTGGTGGTACGTAACAGAAGCAAAGAACCACAGTGCGAAGGTTGTTTGCGTATAACGGTAGGTACGCCGGATGAAAATAACACACTTATTGAATTACTAAAACAATTTAAATAATATGACTTCTAAAAAGAATAAAGTCGCAGATGATATAAATGCAGGAAGAAAGGTTTTATTTATCGATAGAGATGGAACATTGATACATGAAGCTCCACCTACTTACCAGTTGGATTCTTTTGAAAAACTGCAATTTTATCCGGGTGCATTTGAATACATGACTAAAATAACAACGGAGCTTGATTACGAATTGGTAATGGTTACCAATCAGGACGGCCTTGGCTCTGAGTCTTTTCCTGAATCTGGTTTTTGGCCACTGCAAAATTTTGTAGTGAAGAGTTTTGAAAATGAAAAAGTTGTTTTTTCGAAAGTGTTTATAGATCGTACATTTCCTTTTGAAAATGCCCCAACAAGAAAACCCGGTACCGGAATGTTGCTGGAGTATTTGGATAATCCGGCTTATGATTTAGAAGGGTCCTTTGTAATCGGAGATCGTATTACCGATATGCAATTGGCTAAAAATCTTGGCTGCAAAGGCATCTGGTTAAATCAGGATGAGCAACTGGGCGCTGCTGAAATAAAGGATACCATCGATGACTTAAAAAAAGAAACCATTGTTTTGGCTACGCCCAACTGGCAAGCCATCTATGAATATTTAAAACTTCCACAGCGTATAACCTTTCACGAAAGGAATACCAATGAAACAAAAATATCCATAGCACTTAATCTCGATGGAACCGGTAAATCCGAAATCAGTACAGGCCTTCATTTTTTTGACCATATGCTAGATCAGTTGGCAAGGCATAGCGGTATCGATCTTAGTTTAACCTGCAGGGGTGATTTGCAGATAGATGAGCACCATACGATGGAAGATACTGCCATTGCTTTGGGAGAAGCTTTTTTAAGAGCACTTGGAAATAAAAGAGGCATTGAACGGTATGGATTTTTATTGCCTATGGATGATTGCCTTGCGCAAGTGGCACTAGATTTTGGAGGAAGGTCATGGCTGGTTTGGAAAGTAAAGTTTGTTAGAAACCGAATCGGAGATGTGCCAACCGAAATGTTTGAACATTTCTTTAAATCCTTTACAGATGCAGCAAAATGTAATCTTAACATCAAGGCGAAAGGGGAAAACGAACATCATAAAATAGAATCGGTTTTTAAGGCATTTGCTAAATCAATAAAGATGGCAGTAAAAAGAGATATTAACAATAATAATTTACCAACAACAAAAGGTATCCTGTGATTGCAATAATTAAATACAACGCAGGTAATGTACAAAGTGTTCAATATGCTTTGCAAAGAATAGGTGTTGAATCGGTGGTGACAGATGATGCCCATATGATCCGTAATGCATCAAAAGTAATTTTCCCCGGCGTTGGTCATGCCAATGCTGCCATGCAATATTTAAAGGAAAGAGAAATGGATCAATTGATTCTATCCTTAACACAACCGGTATTGGGTATTTGCCTGGGAATGCAATTGTTGTGTAATTTTTCTGAAGAAGGAGATACCAGCTGTTTGGGTGTTTTTGATACGGATGTAAAACAGTTTGTATCTGATCATTTAAAAATTCCTCAAATAGGATGGAACAATATTTACGGTTATCAATCTGTGCTGTTTGATGGATTGCCGGAAGAAGCATTTGTGTATACCGTGCATAGTTATTTTGCCGCCCTTGGAAAAGATACCGTTGCTATAACAGATTATATATTACCATACAGTGCAGCATTACAAAAAAATAATTTTTACGCAGTGCAGTTTCATCCTGAAAAATCAGGTGTAGTTGGAGAAACAATCCTTAAAAACTTTATATCAATTTTATGACAATCATCCCTGCTATTGATATTATAAACGGAAAATGTGTACGCCTTACAAAAGGCGACTATGCTCAAAAAATTGTATACAATGATCATCCGGTTGAAGTGGCCAAACAGTTTGCGGATGCAGGTTTAGAACGCTTGCATATAGTAGATCTGGATGGAGCCAAAGCCGGCAAAATCATCAACCTTGATGTGCTGGAATCTATTGCTTCGGCTACGGATTTAAAAATTGATTTTGGAGGGGGCGTGAAAAATATAACCGATGTGGGCAAGATCTTTGATGCAGGAGCAACGATGGTTACATTGGGAAGCATTGCAGTGAAACATCCCGAATTACTGGAGGAGTGGTTGATAGAATTTGGTGCCGATAAATTTTTAATCGGGGCAGATGTATTGGATGAAAATATTAAGATCAGCGGTTGGCTGGAAGATGGCGGTATAAATATTTTTGACTTTATATCTAAAATGATGGGCTTGGGTGTTAACCATATATTCTGTACAGATATTTCAAAGGATGGAGCTATGCAGGGGCCCTCTATTGAACTGTATAAAAAAATCATTGCCACTTATCCTGAATTAAATTTAACCGCCAGTGGAGGTGTTGCCAATTTGGAAGAGGTATTATTGTTAAAAGAAATTGGCTGTGCTGGTGCAATTATTGGGAAAGCTATTTATGAAGGGAAAATTACATTGGAAGCATTAAAAACCATTAACTAAGCTATCGTGTTAACGAAACGAATCATCCCCTGTCTGGATATTAAGGATGGCAGAACGGTAAAGGGAATCAACTTTGAAAGCATTCGTGATGCAGGCGATCCTGTTGAACTGGCGATCCTGTATTCCGAACAAGGGGCAGATGAATTGGTATTTTTAGATATTACTGCTACGGTGGAAAAAAGAAAAACACTTGTAGAATTGGTTAAAAGAATTGCGGCACATATCAATATTCCTTTTACTGTTGGTGGTGGAATAAGCACAGTAGAAGATGTTGCTTTGTTGCTGCAAAACGGCGCAGATAAAATTGCAGTTAATACTGCCGCATTTAAAAATCCGACTTTGATCAAAGAATTGAGCGACGCCTTTGGTTCACAATGTGTCGTATTGGCGATTGATACTAAAAAAGAAGCAGATGGCGAATGGTATGTTTATTTAAATGGAGGGAGAACTAAAACGGAAACAAAAACAATTGACTGGGCAAGGCAGGCAGTAGATTTAGGTGTTGGAGAAATATTGCTTACCAGCATGAACAACGACGGAACAAAAAATGGCTTTGCATTGGATATTACAGCTACTTTATCCAATAGTTTACCGGTACCGGTTATTGCAAGTGGTGGAGCAGGTACCCTTGAACATTTTAAGGATGTTTTTGAAATAGCCAATGCAGATGCAGCGTTGGCTGCCAGTGTGTTTCACTATAAAGAAATTGAAATACCTGCACTTAAAAAATTCCTACAGCCATTTATTCCTATCAGAATATAACGATCATGATTACGTTTATCATTCTCACCACTATCATTGCAACTGCTTTGTTTATTTATCTGAAAAATAAAATGGAGAACAGGAGCATTGATCGCCAAAACAAACTTGCTGAAAAGCAGGAAGCATTATTTCAATTATTAAAAGAACGTAAAAATAAGGACGATGAAAATTGATTATAATAAATATACGGATGGTCTTGTACCTGCCATCATACAGGATGATAATACCGGAAAAGTGTTGATGCTTGGTTTTATGAATGAAGCAGCAGTAGCCAAAACACAGGAACTGCAAAAGGTTACCTTTT
>CANNJE010000183.1 GCA_947504605.1 Chitinophagaceae bacterium | reverse complement strand
GCTTTTACATCTTTTTTTAATTGGGGCAGGTAAAATTTATTCCCTTTATACAACCTGTAAGGCAGATCAATAAATTCCTTCAGTTGTTTTTTTGTAAGCACCTCCTTAATAATAACCGGAGCAGTTGCTGCTGAAAGAATAGGTGATTTCGAAAATAAAGTATTATCTATTGATGAGTCAATCATTGTATATTTTATTAACCTGGTCAATTTATATAAAATCCAAAAAGTTATAATCCCCGGAATCTATAAAATGTTTCAAGCAAATTTATCCTGATTTTTGGAACTGTATATCTTAGCAAACAGTAAAATCGTCAGAACGGTATAGGGCGTTTTTATAAATTTAAAAAACGACCTAAATATTTCACAGAACAGGTTTCAAAACAGCTCTTTCTTCAAAACGTAAAAGAGGTACTGGATTTTCCAAATGGCATGTATTTTTAAATAAAGTTGTATTCGTTTCATTTTTACTAAATAATAAACGGACTGTCATTAATCATGCTATAACCTTCCGCTTTGCCTGTTAAAAGTCTTATATCTGCCAGCACTCAAATATATTTTTTTAAAATATTTAGGCAAAGATAATATTTAAAGATAATTTTGTCTTTAATATTATTAATATCAGCTACTATTAAAAGTGGGTTCTAGAAACAGAGGTTTATAGTGCCCTTTTGCTGCAATTTTATTTCTTGAAATGATACGACTTACAAAAATATTTCACTTCGAAATGGCACATGCCATTCATGGTTATCCGGGGGCATGTAAAAATATACATGGTCATTCCTATGAACTACATGTTACCGTGGCTTCCAGCCATGAAGAGGAGGAATATATACCTGCACCCGGTTTTTTAATAGACTTTAAAGAAATAAAGAAAATAGTTACAACGGCAATTGTTGAAAAACTAGACCACAAAGTGGTTTTATCACACCACTTTCTCCTTGAAAACCCCTCTTTCTTTTCACCCGAAAACCTGGTTACCTGGCAGCAGGAACCTACTGCAGAAAACATGTTGCTTTTCATAAAAACAACACTGAGCGAAAAATTTCCTGATAATATAAAAATCGCCCAATTAAAATTATATGAAACAAGGGATTCATATGCAGAATGGATCAATACTAATATATACAATTAAAATTTATAACTTCCCATTCTAAAAATTCCATTTCAAAGAATATATGTTTTCAAAAACAACAGAATACGCACTACGGGCTACAATTTTTATTGCCCAAAAAAGCAGCGAAACAAATAAATTAGGCATAGAAGAAATATCAAATGCTATAGATTCTCCCAAATCATTTACTGCCAAGATCCTTCAAGCTCTCACAAAAAATAACAATGTAGTTAGTTCTGTGCGAGGCCCAAATGGTGGTTTTTTTATTACTGAAAAAGCAAAAAAATTACCGGTTCGTGCAATTCTTAAAGCAATGGGAGAAGAAGATGTCTTGGATAAATGTGTACTGGGTTTAAAACAATGCTCAGAAATGCAACCCTGTCCAATGCATGCACAGTATAAGCCAATCAAAAAACAATTAAAAGAATTATTTGGCACAAAAACCATTCAGCAGTTGGCTGCGGATATCAAGGACGGAGTAGTGTTTATTAATAATAAAAAATAACACCTGTCAGTAAATAGGTTTTACAACACTTTCTTTGAATTAAAAAAGTCAAAGATGAATTGAACATCATCTTTGACCAAACAGTATATTTTCCCCTTGATAACAAGGTCACTTTTTAGCGAATGTCCTTATAAAATTTATTAAATCCCCGGCACTGCCTGTTTTACCAAAACTTCCTTCTATAATATCATCATGACTCGGAATTTTCTTTTTAAATGATGGCATCGCGTTATGCCCAACAGTCATTTTATAAAAAATAGCCCCATCACTTTCCTTCTTAAATGCATCCGTCGTAAAATCACCGGGCGATGGTACCAACTTAGCTCCCCTTGGTCCTTCCCCGTCCCCATTTTCACCATGACATGATTTGCAATACCGCCAATACATATCTTTCCCTATTTTAATGGAAGCGGCATCAGACGGCACTGGATTTTTCATTTTCTGATAACTTTCCGGAACTACCCATTGTGTTGATTTTTGAGGCACAAATGACAGTATGACAATACACAATACAATCATACTCAATACTCCTGTAAATATTTTCATACAACCTTGATTTTAAAACATTGGAATCAGTTCCCAATATGTCAAAAAAATTATACAATACAGAATAAAAATCTAATGACTATCATCATCGATTTTTATGATTATTTACATGTATTTCATTATTACAGGCATAACTTATTTCGGTTGCCCCATATTGCCATAATTTACCCTGGCAGTTCAAATTAAGAAAATTGACTATCCGAAATCTGACTATATGCTGGAGAAAGACAATGCTATCTTTCTCCAAAAAGGAAGATTTTTTTAGAAATATCAATTGCCCTTTTTAGCAAAATATTTTAACGAAAGCCATGACAGTGGCACCAACAGTGCCGCCAGTATAAAGAAAGAATGATAACTTGTTTTAGTAAGTACCGGCACCATCCATGTTGTTATCAATACACCCAACACTGCCGCTGTACCACCCATGCCGGCAACAATGCCTACATTTTTTCCATTAAAAAAATCAGAAGGCAATGTTTGTATATTTCCAATTAAAAACTGGAACCCAAACAGTGTGATGCTAATTAACCCAATGGTTATTGCAGGTTGTGCTTTTAAATCATCCAGCATAAAAACAATGGCAACTAAGGAAACAAGCATAATCACACAGCCAATTGTTACTGCTTTTCTTCTTGCTACAACTGCACTAGCCCCTTTTTTTATTTGTTGAGATGAATAGTAGCCACCAATTAAACTGCCCATTGCTGCAAGCAAATAAGGAAACCAGGCAAAAGCTCCAATTTGTTTAATATCAAAAGCAAATTGTTCTTTTAAAAAGGTAGGCAGCCAGGTTACAAACAACCACCATACCGGGTCAATAAAAAAACGGGAAGCAATAATACTCCAGGTTGTTTTAAAATTCAGTAGCTCTTTCCAGGTATATACTTTTGTTGCTGTAATACTACTTATTTTATCTGTTGAGCAATCTAAAATATGGTCTTGTTCCTCTTTTGTTATCCATGGATGTGTATCAGGCGTTGCTTTATTAATAATGAGCCAGGGAATAATCCATAAAAATCCCAATACTGCAATGCCTGCAAAAGTTCCCTGCCATCCAATGGCAATATACAATGCAGCAATTACCGGTGCACTTACAACTGAACCCAATGAGGCTCCTGCACCAAATATGCCCTGCGCAATAGCCCTTTCCTTTGCCGGAAACCATTCAGCATTGCTTTTAGTTGCGCCCGGCCAATTACCGGCTTCACTAATGCCTAGAAAAAAACGAAACACACTGAATGAAGAAAGTCCTTTAGCCACTGCATGCAATGCTATAGAAATGCTCCATGCGGCAATAGAAAAAGCCATCCCTAAACGGGTACCAATTGCATCCATGATTTTACCTGTAACCGTTTGCCCTATGGCATATGCAATCATAAAGAAACTAGTAAGCAAAGCCAATGCATTTTTATTGTCTGCATCTGCAATGCCAAAATCTTTGTATATATATGGCCACATAATATTAATGGCACTTCGGTCAATATAATTGATAACCGTGGCTAAACCGATCAAGGTAATAATCCACCAACGAAGTCCTTTTATTTTCATGTCTTTATTTTTCTTTTAAACCTATCATTCGGTGGAAAAAGAGGGCGCTTTCAAAAGTCACCCTAATCTTGTTGTCCATCAGTTTGATAATGACGATATATTCAAGCATTGAAGATAATGCAGCAAAGCCTCTTTTTATTGTTTTTAAAAAGAAATGAATGGCACAAAAAAGACAAAGAATAATAAACAAAGAAACCTTAGCCTGTTGCCGCCACCATCGGAGATCTTAAGCAAAGTAGATGAAATGGAAATAGTAAACCGACTAATGGTCAGTATTTTTAATAGAAATATCTATGATTAAAGAGGTGTTTTTCAAATAAACAACATACCCAATTTTTAATAAATCTGTACACTTACTTCCCGATACAAAATATATACACCCTCTCTGGCAAAGGTTTTCAGAGGCGGGGTACAAATGGGATGCAGGAATAAAAAGTAAATAGAGGGTGGTTTTTGCTCTCCGGTTAATTATCCTGTAATATCGCTTTTTTTTAATTTTAGCTCATTCATCCTTTTCTTTTTTATCCTGAAATAGTCAATAATTAAAAATAAGTTTGATTTATTTCTATTTCAAAATAAGCTAATGGGTGTTGTGGTGATAACACCTATAAAGGCAAAAATTTATATTTTAAAAGAAAAAAGAGAAAAAAAGAAAGCAAACAGAGAGGCGGCGTGGCTAAAAAAACAAGGAGGAACGGAATAAATGATGGCTTTG
>CANNJE010000182.1 GCA_947504605.1 Chitinophagaceae bacterium | reverse complement strand
CTTAACACTTTAAACTTAATAATATGAGAAAGGCAGACTTAATTAGTAAGATTTCCGACAAAACCGGAATCCCAAAAGTAGATGTTTTGGTAACATTAGAAACAATGTTTAAAGAAATAAAATCTACCTTATCTAATGGTGAAAACCTTTATATCAGGGGATTTGGAAGCTTTATCATAAAAAAGCGAGCGGCCAAAATTGGACGTAATATTAAGAAAAATGTGGCAGTAGCCATACCCGAACACTTTATTCCGGCTTTTAAACCAGCTAAAGAATTCGTTCACGAAATTAAAACTTCATCCAATATAAAAGAAATTCCAAAATTGGAAGATGAAAACGATGGTTAATGTAACTTTGCGTCCTGCCTGATGTGGGTAGGATCAAATGTCAAAAAAGTGAAGAAACAACCTATTATTTTAATTTTCGCCGGATTAGCCCTAACAGCAATTTTATTTTTCTTTGGTAGAACTACTGAGCCTAAAAAAATAATGGCTGCTCCAAAAATGACGCAAAACGTTCAATCGTTTAATATTCAGTCATTTATAGACAGTTCTAAAATTCGTCTAACCCCGGAACAGGCACTATATGTAAGTAAACTTGAGAACGGAATCAGTAGAGGAGACGTTCCAGCCCAACAAATCAAAGCATTTACCAGCCTTGCAAATTTTTGGAAAGACAGCTTAAAATCCTTTGAGCCCTATGCTCAATATATTTATGAAGCTGCTAAGTTGGATAATTCAGAAAAAAACCTCACCTTTGCAGCCCAATTATTTTTAGATGCTTTGAGAGGTGAACATGATGAAGCTAAATTAAATTGGGAAACCATAACAGCAATAGAGTTATTTGAAAAGGCAATACAACTGAATCCTGAAAATCAGGATCTGAAAATTGGACTAGGGAGTTGCTACATTTTTGGCACTGGCAGAAATGGAGATCCCCAACAGACAATGAAAGGAATTCAGGAGTTACTGTCTGTTGTAAAAAAAGATTCATCCAACATGAAAGCACAGTTTGTGCTAGGTGTGGGAGGATTCGTTTCGGGACAATATGACAAATCAATAGAGCGTTTTACAAAAGTAATTGCGGCTCAACCAGAAAATTTGGAAGCAATTGCCTTTCTTGCCGATACTTACGCTGCAAAAGGTGACAATGAAAATGCGGTTAAATGGTATACCATTACAAAAAGGATTGCCAATAACCCTGAGTATTCAAAAGAAGTAGATGAGCGTATAAAAATGCTTAAATAATAAAGCCGAAGAACAACATATTTAAAATTATTCATTCAACACAAAATTCATTATTATGCCTTGTGGTAAAAAAAGAAAACGTCATAAAATTGCTACTCACAAGCGTAAAAAGCGTTTAAGAAAGAACCGTCATAAAAAGAAATAATTTCTTTTTATAATTGGTGCCGGCAACTTACTTGCCGGCACTTACATCTATATGCATATGTATAACAGCCACAGGTTTGTTATCTTATGCCGTTTATGTTTTACTTCCATCATATAAACGGGTTTCAGAAAACTTTTTACACTTTGACCAAGGAACTGATCATTAATGTATTGCCACAGGGTGTCGAAATAGCCTTGTTGGAAGATAAAAAATTGGTGGAGTTGCATAGCGAAAAAGCTGATGCTAACTTTGCTGTGGGAGACTTATACCTTGGAAAAGTTAAAAAGCTAATTCCTGGTTTAAACGCTGCTTTTGTAGAAGTGGGTTTTGAAAAAGATGCATTTCTTCACTATACAGACTTAAGCCCTTACGTAAAATCTATCCTTAAGTTTACCACTCTTGCCGTTAATGACAAGGCTGATCAAAATTTTGATTTTGATAAATTTAAAGTAGAACCGGAAATTATCAAAACCGGAAAAATTACAGAAGTTCTTAATGGAAGGCCCAATATTTTGGTACAAATCCTAAAAGAGCCCATCGCAGCAAAAGGACCAAGGCTAAGCTGTGAACTTTCACTTGCAGGCAGGTTTGTTGTTGTTACTCCTTTCAATGATATTGTGGCCGTTTCCCGAAAAATACACTCTTCGGAAGAAAGAAAAAGATTACAAAAAATTATAGAAGCTATCAAGCCAAAAAATCTTGGTGTAATCATACGTACTGCTGCAGAAGGAAAACATACAGCTGAATTACATGAAGATTTGCTAAGTTTGGTTGCCACCTGGAAAACAATTCAAGAGAATCTTAAAGGAGCTGTTGCCCCTGCAAAGATTTTAAGTGAACAAGGAAAAGCTACCAGTATTTTAAGAGATCTACTCAGTGCAGATTTTAACCGTATTGTGGTAAATGACAAAAACATCTTTGCCGATACCAAAAATTATATACAACGTATATCTCCCGATAAAACAGATATTGTTTCTTACTATAGTAATGGATTACCCATTTTTGACAATTTCGGTGTTACCAAGCAGGTAAAAGCTGCTTTTGGTAAAACAGTCAACCTTCCAAGTGGAGCATACCTTATTATAGAACACACGGAAGCGCTGCACGTAATAGATGTGAACAGTGGCTATAAAAGTGTGAGTAATAACCAGGAACAAAATGCGCTGGAAACAAACCTGGAAGCTGCTGAAGAAATTTCACGTCAATTAAGGTTACGTGATCTTGGTGGTATCATAGTTGTTGATTTCATTGACATGAAGTTGATGGACAACAAAAAGAAACTGGCAGACGCAATGGAGCAGTTTATGAGACCCGACAGGGCAAAACATGCTGTACTTCCTATTACAAAATTTGGTTTAATGCAGATTACCCGTCAGCGCATGAAACCAGAAATGAACATCAATACCAGTGAAGTTTGTCCTAGCTGCCAGGGTACAGGAAAAATTTCTAGTACGCTTATACTTGAAGACGAAATAGCCAAAAATCTAAGCTACCTGATTATGCAAAAGCACAGGGGCCTTACTATTGAAGTACATCCTATTGTATATACTTACCTCAGTTCCGGATTTCCAAGCCGCAGACTAAAATGGAGTTGGAAATACAAACAAAAAATTAAAGTAAAAGTAAACAGTAGCTATCACCTCACTGAATTTCGATTTTTTGATGATAGCGATGAAGAAATAAAATTATAATAAAAGAACCTGCTTTTTAAAGCAGGTTCTTTTATTATGTGCCTTAAGTTTTTTTATTCCCCGATCCCTGACGCCAGCTCAACTTCTACTCAAACAATTACATCCATTATTTATCCCTAATTTCATTAAAAAAATATTATGAAAGGAATGTTTACATTTTCCATTTTCATGTTTTTCTATAATGGAAGCTACTCTCAGGATTTAGTGCTGGTAAACGATGCACTCTATAACAATAATCA
This sequence comes from Chitinophagaceae bacterium, assembly GCA_947504605.1. Lineage (GTDB taxonomy): Bacteria > Bacteroidota > Bacteroidia > Chitinophagales > Chitinophagaceae > Ferruginibacter. The sequence goes on along the minus strand of CANNJE010000182.1, from coordinate 1,115 downwards.
AGTGGTCGCCTTTTTAAAAAAAGAAGTAAATGCTGGTAATCCTTTCGCTGATATCAAGCTATATAATTTACAAAAGAAAAATATCATCACTGCAGTTGTAAAAAAATTGAAAGCGCCTGTTAGAGAATTAAAGTCCTTTTTTTATTATGATATTATTTTTCCTGAATTGAATGATAGCTTTTCACTTTATTACGATAAGGAAGCTTTCTCTATTCATTTTGCAGAAATTATTAACAGGTATCATTTAATAGAGAATGATCAGCTAAACTTAAATGGCGTAGCCAACTTTAAAAAACAATACAGCCAACAAGCTCTATCCGCAAAAATTGATGCCATGAGGACTTATCTGAATGATACAAGAAATTATAATCATCAGGTAGAAAGAGATAGAACTAAACCAGTATATATTATCAACGAAAGAAGCATTATGCAGGACAGTGTGGTAATCGGATATTTTAATATTACAGATGTTCCTGTAAATCTTGACAAAGTAGCAACGCAAAACCCGATTCAAAGAGTTGATTTTATGATCAATCCCGAGCAGAAAGTAGAAATAAGAATGACAGATGGAACTGTTGTTGAAAACCGTTATCTACAGGAATATTTTTCTACCATGCGAAAAAATGATCTAGGGTATGAATTGTTTATCAATTCAAAACCTCCAAAACTGAGTATGGCAAACAGGTATGTGGTATTATTGGGACTTGCTTGTTGCTTGGTAGAAAATTATGCATTATAAAAAAAGTCCCCCGAATCAATTCGGAGGACTTTTTTTTATATTTTCTTAATTAGTGCTGATGATTATGCTGCATACCAACCAATTCATCTGCAGTTACTTTTTTCTCTTTTGGAGTTGATTGAGATGCTGCAAAACCAAATACTTTTTCAGTAATTAATCTGCGATAAGTAGCATCTACCTGCTTTTCATCTTTCATCATACGATCAATATAACTTTCCAGCCAGCTCATATCCTCACCCATATTCATCTGGCCAAAATAACGCATTACTTCTGCCTTCATAGTTTCTTTTAACTCTTCTTCACTTACTTCAAGTTTGTTTTCTGTAATAAGTCTGTCGCTTATTAAAGTCCATTTTAACTGATTGCTGAAAGAAGG
>CANNJE010000181.1 GCA_947504605.1 Chitinophagaceae bacterium | reverse complement strand
TCTATATTTGTCAAGATTAAAGCTAACCGCACTTTCATTTCTTCTATAAAATAAGTTAGCAAGCCCAGTAATATTTCGTTTTTGCTCTTAAAATGACGATACAATGCCGCTTCTGATAAATTTAAATCAGCAGCAAGTGTTTTAATTGTTAAATCCTGAATACCATGCTCATCAATTCTTTTAGTGGCAGCTTCAATGATTTCTATTTGTCTATCTGAGAATTTAGTGTTTTTCATTTTCAAGTTCCTCTTTATAAATGATTTTCATAAAAGTTAGTAAGTGTTCGCTTACAAATGTAATTGAATTTTATTCACTCCTGCATTTTTTTTTAAAGAAATTTCAAAATTCTAACGAAAATCATCTCGTGCGGTGGTGAATTGGCTCTTTTGGGGTTTGCCTTTGTTGGTTTGTGTGAGGAGGCAAACCCCAAATGTGCCAATGTGGGGAGGCTAAAATTATTTTTTAAAATGTGCGGTGGGAAAATTTTTAAAACTTTGCGTTGGCTTGAGTGTCGGCAAACTGGATTGGGTCTGTGTCGAGTTACTGCGAAATAGTCAACAGAGTATAGGTCGTCCGAAAGTTTGTTTGGAAGTCAAAAGTCTGGTCGTTTTGATGTCCGCCCGATGGTTGCACTGTTGTCTTTTAGGCTTGCTTATAACGTTTTGCAAGCAGGCGATCGGCCCATTGCACTTAAAATCGTTACTCCAAAGATATAACATTCTTTTTACAAACTAAACGTTTCACGGAAGTATTATTTGGGCTGGCGCTTGCTTGCTGTTAGCGTTTCGTTGGTTCTTTTTCACTGGTCTTACTTTCAATACAAATTTGGCAATTCCACCACTTAGATATACGTGGTTAAACCAATAACCTGAGAGCCTTTTAAAAATCATTCTTTTTCGCAGATTATAGCTTTTGTAATGTTTCATTATTCCTAAATACGAGTTCATACTGCTTAAAAATGCCGCTTTGTCTTCTTTGGTGGGTTTGTGGTCTTGAATGATTTTGTTTTGCTTTTCTATCGCATTGTAAAAATTTCCTTTGGTTCGGTTGGCAATGTAAATTCTGTTGGGCTTAATTACTGTGCCCAAAAACTTTACGCCTTTGTTGTAATGTTGCAGGTATATTTTCTTCGGATGAAGCGTGAGTTGTAAAGCAGAAAGTAGAAAGTTTGAAAGTTGGGGAATGAGTGACTTTAAATAATCTTTGTCGGGGTGCACGATTACAAAATCATCTACGTAACGACCGTAATATTTTAATCCCAATTCTTTTGTTGCAAAAGCATCAAACTGGTGCATGTAGAAATTGGCAAAAACCTGTGAGGTTAAATTTCCGATAGGCAAACCACAATCTGGCGGACTGTGAAACAGACTCTTATTTTTGGGTAAACCATCCCAATCTTTTTTATTGCCTTTGATGATGCAATTTTGAGTGGGTTGGTTGAAAATGATTTTTTGGGTGATTTCTAACAACAATGCCTTATCTGGTTGCGTGTAGTATTGATGAATAAACTTTTCAAGCATTGTTAAAAGCAAATTGCGATTGATGTGCATGAAAAAACCAAGAATGTCTAGCTTTAAAATGTAAGAATCTTTGGTGTAATTTTCTGAACAAGCTTTTATAAAAGAATCAGCACGTTTTACGCCATAATGTGTGCCTTTGCCAACACGGCAGGCATAGCTGTCTTTGATGAATACCTTTTCAAAAAGCGGGTTTAGTTTATTGATGAGCCAATGGTGCACCACGCGATCTCTGAAGTCGGCTGCGAAGATTTCTCGTTTTACAGGTTTGTTTACAATAAATGCGATGCTGCGACCAGGACTGTAGCTTCCATTTTCAATTTCATCTTTGAGCTGAAATAGATTTGCTTCATAATCCACCTCAAATTTAAGCGCATTTTGTGTGTATCGTTTTGTTTTTCGACAACTTAAATAGGCTTCAAACAATTGTTCAACATCAATTTCCCTTAACTGCTCCTGATTTGAATCTGTATGAAATAATGATAGTTGCATAATTTCTAAAATAAAACCCCCGAATTTTTAGGCTCGGGGGTTGATTTTTAATTGAAGAAGCCCGAACCGCACGCACATAGTTTGTGTTGTTCTTATTGTTGTTGTTGGCATTCCCATTGTTGAAGTTGAAGTTCCACGCGTTGTTGTTGTCGTTCTCCGTACTACTCCAATAGTTGGCCGAAATTGCAAATGAGTTTTGTATTAACGAGTATTCTTGCGAGTACCTGTCCATTTGCCCTTTTTCAATTAAATCTGCTCGCCCTTTACTGCCTTAACAGTAAAAGTTCCGGCTATACAGCCTGGCTATTCCGCCAAGCTGTAATCTGTTTACCAATGCTATCCATCAGCTCACTCAATTCAGCGTGTTTTTTAAGCGGTAATAATTTCATATCGGCACAAAGCCTCAATTCTAATTTTACCAACTCAAAATCATCTAAAAAAGCTTCCAGATAGGGTGTTTTTTCCTTTGATTTATTGGCTCTATAAATACTTCTCACCAAGTTTATTCCATCATGCTTCAAATCTTGCCCGAGTGTAAACTTATACTCTCTTGGAAAGTCTTTGGTGTAATCAAATATCTTCAAGATAAGTTGATACACATCCTTAAAAACTGGTAAATCGTAATATAATGCCATGATTTTTTAAAAATCGACCGCTTCGCGGTATATATTAAATGGTTAAATAGTTGAATAGTTAAAAAGCCCGAACCGCACGCACATAGTACGTGGTGCCCTTAGTGGCGCCGTTGGCATCCCCATTGAGGAAGTAGAAGTACCACGCGATGTTGAGGCCGTACTCCGTACTACTCCAATAGTAGGCCGAAATTGGCAAATCTGTTGCACCTCCAATTGCTGATAAAGATTTATTTACATTGAATCGGCTATGCCATAAAAGACTTAGCTCATCTATTGAAGGCAAATACCAGTCGCTTTGCCCACCATTGGTTGAGTTCAAACAAAGTGCGGAAGCACTGCTGGTGTGGCCAGCTTGCCCCACTATCGCATTGCTATTGCTTAAGCCATCCCACATGCTTTGAGCAGATGCACCAATTAAAGTCGCGTCAATATTACTCCAAACCTGAGCTGTACTTAAATCTGTTTTATCTATAATCAAACCATGTTCAACACCTGATGCATCTTTCCATAAATGAAAAACAACTCCACCGCCAAATTCTTCGCCAATGTAGTGTGTAAAACCACCGCCGCTTCCGCCACCACTAACACTTCCTGCGCTCTTCGCATATAAGGCATACGGCACACTCAACAATTGCGTTGTACCCATTGTTAAGAAGTTGGTGCCGCCAGCAGCGTCCATACCTACTTTTAGGTAATAATTGTCAATGCTCCAATCAATAGTTGCCATTGAGCCACTTTGCACCGCACCAGCTCCAATTACTAAATTGAAAAGACCAAAAGCATCGGTGTTTACAAAATGATTTTCGCTGTATTGCGAAGCTCCAGTAGGAGAGGTTTTAAGAATGTTAACTTGAATACCGATTGTTGTTGTTGCAATAGGAAGCCCTGCTGCATTTCGTGCTACTGCGCTGTAATTAAATGCATTGGGTGGGGTTTGAGCGTTTACTACTAGAGTTAAAAGTAGAAAGCATAAAGTGATACCCTGAGCTTGTCGTAGGGTTGAAAGTAATGTTATCTTTTTCATAATTTATAAAATAAAGGTTTATATTTTTCTATCGTAATGAGTTGTCACCTCCCTCAATCCCTCCTCGAGGAGGGAAGTTTAATGTTTAATGATTTTGTAAGTGCCAAGCACTTGGTTATTTAGATTTTTTAAAGACAGTACGTATGTTCCTGTTGCATACGAAGCTGTGTTAATTCCAATTACGTTGGAGATACCTGCGTATTTTCCCTTATACACTTCTTTTCCTTGTAAATCGGTAATCGTTACTACAACCTGGTCAATAGTCGAATGATTGATTTGGATATTTACCAACTCCGTGGTTGGATTAGGATACACCTTTACGTCCAACACCGCAGCATCAGTTTCTTGAATGCTCGTTGTGGTCAATGTGGCACCTGCTGTAAATCCTCCACCGAGGGTATTTCCATCACTATCTGTTTGTGAAAGAACAACCAATTCACCCACAGTAAAACTTAGAGAACCGTTTGCTTGTGTCATTTTTGTTCCACCACTATTTACCGATTGCGGAGCGATACTCTGAGCGTAGCTCATTGTTCCCATAAGCATAGCCGCTCCGAGCAGTGCAATGGGTTTTGATTTGTTTTTTGTCATCTTTTTTGTTTTACTTGTTAATACTCGTTTTTATTTATCGTTTTTAATTGTTTTCTGTGTCGTTTCGGTTTTTCCAATGACCGCTAACGGTTTGCTGCTAGGCGATCGGCCCAATTTTTAAATAAATCGTTGTTTCGAAGATAGAACTTTTTCTTTCAAATTGATCGTTCATTCGAAGCAAGATTTGGGGCTGGCGCTTAAGCAGCG
>CANNJE010000180.1 GCA_947504605.1 Chitinophagaceae bacterium | reverse complement strand
GAATTTTATTGTGTTCATTAATACCAAACCTGGTGCCGCTTGTAGTAACTGCAGGGCTGATGGGATGGATTGGAGTGCCATTAAAACCCTCTACAGTATTGGTGTTTAGCGTTGCATTGGGTATTGCAGTAGATATTACCATCCGGTTTCTGGTAAATTATAAGCAGGTATTACCTATGCATAATAATGATATAAGCTTAGCAGTGAAAACCACGATACAGCAAACCGGGTTGAGTATTATTTATACTTCTTTAGTACTTACAGCAGGGTTCATTATTTTTTGTGCCAGCAGCTTTGGTGGTACTTTTGCCCTGGGTTGGCTCACATCTGTTACTTTATTGGTAGCAACAATAACCAATTTATTATTATTGCCAGTTTTATTGTTACTTAGTCATCGCACAAAACGACCATAACCAAACAAAGGAACCATTATTCTATTTTCTATATTAGGAATAAGCAGCAGAAATCAAAATATCTTGTCTAAGTTTATGTAAATCTTAGTATTTCTACTATATATTTGTCTGTATTAAACAAAATCTGCAATGAGAAAAATTATTTTGACCTTTTTGGTTGCTATAGCCTTTGTGCTTAATGCAACCGCACAAGACCGATTAATTACCGGGCGTGTGGTAGACTCTAAAGATAGCCCCCTCGAAGGTGTATCTGTTACTCCTTCTGATGGGAAGGGTGGAACCCAAACCGATAAAAGCGGTAATTACAGTCTTACTGTTTCAGCTACTGCAAAAGCATTGGTTTTTAGTTATGTAAATTTTGAGACAGTGACCCGCCCTACAGGCAAGTCTACAGTAATTAATGTAACCTTAAGTTCTTCTGAAGTAAGTATGGAAGAAGTTATAGTTGTAGGTTATGGTGTTCAACAAAAAAAATCTTTCACCGGTTCTGCTTCTAAAGTAGATGTTAAAGAGTTTGCACAGTTGGTAACCCCTTCAGTTGACAGACAATTGGCAGGGCGTGCAGCAGGTGTGAATGTTAACGTTAGTAGCGGACAGGTAAATGCGCCTGCACGTATCCGTATCAGAGGAACAAACTCTTTTTCACAAGGGTTGTCTCCGTTGATTATTGTTGATGGTTCTCCTATCACAACCGGTAATCTGGCATTGGTATCAAATTCTAATGCATTGGGCGATATTAACCCCAATGATATTGAAACCATCGATGTGTTGAAAGATGGTTCTGCTACTGCTATCTACGGATCAAGAGCTGCCAATGGTGTAATTGTTATTACAACAAAAAAAGGAGCTAAAGGCCGCACTGCTGTAAACTATGCAGGAACATTTGGTTTTAGCAGTCCAATGAAACGTTTCGAATTATTAAACGCACAGGAATTTGTAAGTATTGCTAATGAGAAATTTACCAATGCAGGCCAATTGCCACCAGCAAGAATGGATGCAGCTGGAACAAATACCAACTGGCAGAATAATATTTTTGTAGACAATGCTCCTTCTACCAGTCATACATTAAGTGTAGCAGGTGGTACCGATAAGTCTACCTATTATATGTCTTTGAACTATGCAGATACAAGAGGTATTGTACGTACCAACCGTAACACTGCTTACAGAATCAGAGCGAATGTAGAATCTCAAGCTAACAACTGGTTAAAAATTGGTAATAACCTTGCTGTTTCTCGTTCAACTGATTTTGATCAAAACAATGGTACCAACGCTTTGAGCGGTGCAATTGTAGGTGCCATCAGGGCATTACCTAATGTGGGCATTTACAATACGGCTCATGCAACCGGATATAATATCTCACCAACAGCCAACGCTTTGGGTGCCGGAGCTAACCTACGCACTATTGATGATAACTATACCAATATTGCTTTTGTACTGGACAAAAATCGCTATGAGTCTGACCAGTACAGAGTTTTGAACAATAGTTTTCTTGAATTTTCACTTGCAAAAGGGTTGAAATTAAGAAGTCAGCTAGGTATTGACTACTACACAGATAATAGTATGAATATTTTAGATCCACGTCATGGTGATGGTGCTTCTTCTGTGGGTGTAATTTATCAGGGACAACAAAATGTTCTGAATACAAATATTCAAAACTTTTTGAACTATAATTTCTCTATTCAAAAACACAATATTTACCTAACAGCTGGTCATGAAATTCAACAAACCACTTCAAGGTTTTTTGCAGCTCAGGGTATTAACCTGTCAGACATTTTTTACCTGAAAGAAAATATTATTACCAATACTGCAGGTACACCTTCCATCAGTGGTAACTATTCTAAATCTGCAATTGAGTCTTTCTTCGGCAGGGTTAATTATGATTATAAAGGCAAATATTTTGTACAAGGGTCTCTCAGAAGAGATGGACAATCATCATTGGCTGACGGAAAAAAATATGGTACTTTCCCAGGGGTTTCTGTGGGATGGCGTCCGATTCAGGAAGGTTTCTGGAAAAATGTTCCTTTCTTGAACAACAATATATCTGACCTTAAACTAAAAGCTTCTTTTGCTGTAGTTGGTAATAGGTTGGGTGGTTTCCCTTACTTAAGTACTTATGGTAGTCGCCCTTATGGTAACGTAGGAGGATTGGCTGTTGCAGTAGTGGGTAACCCAGATTTGCAATGGGAACAAAGTAAAAAATATGATTTAGGTTTTGAATTGGGATTACTTAAGAATCGTGTAAATGTAATTTTCGATTATTTTAAAAATGATATAGACAAACTTGTTTTGGATGTACCAACTCCATTTAGTGCTGGTATACCGGGAAACAGTATTTCTCAGAATATCGGAAGGATTCAAAACAAGGGTATAGAATTATCCATTGATGTAAATCTTGTAAAAAGCAAAGATTTTGAGTGGAATATTAATGCCAATTATTCTCATGTGAAAAATAAGATCATTTCTTTGTTCACTATTGGGGGTGTTGAAACAAAAGAATTATTCCCAAGCAATTATAATATCCACCGTGTAGGTGAATCTATCAATTCGTTGTTTGGTTATGAGTTTGCTGGTGTAAATAGTGGCAATGGTAACCCGGTTTATTATAATGCAGCTGGTCAATATGTTCAGCGTAATATTGCCAACGGTACTTATTATTTTGCTAATTCTTTAAATGATCCAACTTTAGGAGCGGCAACAACCTTAACACAGGCAGATAAAAAAATCCTTGGTTCTGCACAGCCTATCGATTTTGGGGCATTTACCAATACTTTCTCTTACAAAGGATTTTCGCTTGATGTAATGTTCCGTTATCAAACAGGAAATAAGATCATGAATATTACCCGTCAGGAAATTTTGAGCAATCAAAAATTTGCTAACTCTGGTAAAGACTTATTGAACAGGTGGACAACACCAGGCCAGGTAACTAATGTGCCTAAATTATGGTACAACCAGGATGCAATTATTAACCAAAATGGCGAAGCGCACACAAGGTTTATTGAAAGCGGAGATTTCCTTCGTTTACAAAATGTTGTGATGAGCTACGATCTTGATTCTAAAAAAATACAGGCTGCTTCTAAAGGAGGTATCAGAAGTGCACGTTTTTATATTCAGGCTCAAAATATTTTTGTATGGACAAAGTATAAAGGAATTGATCCTGAAGCATACAGTGAAAACGGACAGGACAACAGTATCTCTCCGCAGGTTAGAAACATTTCTGTAGGCGTTAATTTGGGTTTATAATTTTATAATTTTAATAAAATAACAATGAAATACATAAAAAAATTATCAATCATCCTTGTTTTCTTTGTAAGCCTGGTGTTTAGTGGCTGCAAGGAAAAACTGGACCTGGCTCCTTATAGCCAGATAGATGGTAGCACAGCTTATGCTACGGCAGAACGTTGTTTGCTAGCTATTAATGGTGTATACGATGCCGCTCAAAGTGGTGTATATGATCCATTAAACGGAACTGCTACTTCAGTACGTGGTTATCCTTTTGGTGCTGCTGCTATTGCACAACAGGATATGAGAGGAGAAGATATGGTGAACGTAGCAACTTTCTTTGCTATTACTTACCAGGCAACTTACAATACCACTACTCCTAACAATGTGAACATGTGGAAGGAATTATATGCTTTAATTAACAAAGCAAATATTTCTATTGTAGGATTCAGAGGTGCTGCTTCAAAAGGAATCATCTCTACTACTTTGGCCAATCAATATGAAGCAGAATGTCGTTTCTTAAGGGCAATGGCGCATCATGAATTGCTGATTCATTTTTCTCGTCCTTATTCGGATGGTAATGGAGCGGCCTTGGGTGTTCCATACAGGGATTTCGCTATTGAGTCAAGTTCTGCAGTTGAACAAGTAAAATCGTTGCCTCGTGAAACGGTTGATGCTGTTTACACAAAAATGATTGCTGATCTTGATTATGCTGAAACCAATTTACCAGCATTGCTTACAGTAGCCGGCGAGTCAACTTACCGTGCAACCAAAGCAGCAGCTATTGCATTAAAAATGCGTATCAAATTGCACAAAAATGATATGCCCGCTGTAATTGCAGAAGG
>CANNJE010000179.1 GCA_947504605.1 Chitinophagaceae bacterium | reverse complement strand
GGCCCAAAAATTTCTTCCTGAAAAATCCTCATTTTATTATCGCCCTTAAACAAGGTTGGTTGAATATAATAACCACCGGATAAATCGCCCTCCAGTTCTTGCACATCCCCACCACATAGCAATTCTGCGCCTTCTTCTATTCCTAATTTTAAATAAGACTGAATTTTTTCGTACTGGTCATTAGAAGCCTGAGCGCCCATCATGGTGTCACTATCCAAAGGATTGCCCATTTTAATGGCTTTGGTACGTTCCACTACTTTACTCATAAACTTGTCGTAAATACTTTCGTGTACCAATATTCTGGAAGGACAGGTACAAACCTCTCCCTGGTTCACTGCAAATAACACAGCCCCTTCAACCGCTTTATCAAAGAAATCATCATCATGATCTGCAACGGAAGGGAAGAATATATTAGGTGATTTTCCACCCAACTCCATTGTAACCGGAATTAAATTCTCGGATGCATATTGCATAATCAATCTGCCGGTGGTGGTTTCGCCTGTAAAAGATACTTTAGAGATTCTTGGCGACTGTGCCAATGGTTTTCCAGCTTCAGGTCCAAAACCAGACACCACATTAATCACCCCAGCCGGTACAATGTCTTGCAACAATTCCATTAAACACATAATAGAAGTAGGTGTTTGTTCTGCCGGTTTAACCACTACACAACAGCCGGCTGCCAATGCAGGCGCTATTTTCCATGTGGCCATGAGCAACGGAAAATTCCATGGAATAATCTGTCCTACCACACCCAAAGGTTCGTGCAAACAAATACTCACCGTGTTTTCATCATGCTCCGAAATACTGCCTTCTTCGGCACGGATCACACCTGCGAAATACCTAAAATGGTCGATACACAAAGGCAGATCTACATTCACGGTTTCTCTGATTGGTTTACCATTATCAATCGTTTCAATAACAGCTAATGACTGGAGATGAGCTTCCATCCTATCGGCAATTTTATTCAAAATGCCTGAACGATAAGCGGCAGATGTTTTGCTCCAGCTTGCAAAAGCAATATGAGCGGCATCCAAGGCCAACTCAATATCTTCTTTTCCTGAACGGGCTGCTTTGGTAAAAACTTTTCCGTCTATCGGACTAATATTATCAAAGTATTCCCCGTTTACAGGTGCTACAAATTTACCGCCGATAAAATTGTCGTACTGTGGTTTAAATGTTGGTTTGCTGTTTGACATAACTATTTTTTGGTTTAAAAGATTTGATGCTACAATGCTAAAAGTATTTTGTATAAAATAATAGCACTATTAGGTCAATTGATAGCACAAATTCATTTATACACCATCACAGCCCCCAACGACTACACAAAAAAAATCTCGGTTACCTAAGTAACCGAGACTGATATACATGAACCAACCCGTAATTAAATTTTTCAAACCATTAGTTTCATCTAACCCCACCACCTCCACAATCCAACCTTAAACGTTAAACCCTTAAACGACGGCTTGAACCTTTGAACCATTGAACCTATTCCATATAAAATTCAAACCACACAACACAAAATCTTAACTAAATCCATCAACCACCAACCTTCCACAATCCAACCTTAAACGTTAAACCCTTAAACGACGGCTTGAACCTTTGAACCCTTGAACCTTTGAACCCTTGAACCTTCCTTCCCCCTCAATACCCCTTTCTATTCCCAAAACTGATCTCCGTTAAAAGGTTAAACAAATAACTGTAGGATTTATCTTTTTTCACCAGCTGTCCCTTCTCATCAAAATAAGCATTGATCACAATCCATCGTTTTACCCATTTGTATTTTATTTTACCGCTACCAAGATGTTTGTGTTCACAATTCGTACCCAAGAATAGTTTAAAGAAATCCAGATTAGCGTCTTTTAAATCTTTCTTTAAAATCAAATAATAAAAAAAAGTAATCAACTTATAAACAAAAACCGGAAAAAGAATAGTCCAAATAATGATAGAAATAAGGTTCATTTAAATAAATAAGGTAAGTTTAAAAAGAATAGTCAAAAGTTTGGATGCTTTATGAAAAATAAAAACCCGATTTGTAACCAACCCTTTTCTAAAAAGTGTACTCCGCTAATATTTTTAGAAAGTTACCGGTAACCATATCCTTTTTTACAAACTGGCCCCGCTCATCAAAATTGGCCCTAATGGTTATCCAGCGTTTCGCCCATTTGTATCGCATAGTTCCATTGGTAAGATGTTTGTATTTATAATTGGTGCCTAAACGCAGGATAAAAAATTCCAGGCTGGCATTTTGTAAATCTTTCTTTAATTGTAAAAAATAAAGATAAGTAACCAACTTATATACGATCATAGCTGCAAGAGCGCTCCATATTATAGTAGTTGTGTTAATCATATGAAATAAGAAATTTCAGATATTAAAAAAATGGACGATTTCATTATTAAAAAAGTTTTCCCACAGCAACAAGCCTTTGTTTTTTTGCAATACGAAATAATAATATTAACAGCACAATGCCAATAGCTTTTTTTTCTTTCCCAATTTTCTAAATAGGATTTCCAATATTTGGTAGAATGTTTTGTTTTTTTTGCCTATAAGAAGGTTAAAAAATGGACAGAAAACCAACAAAATGAGATAACAACAGCTATCTTTTTTTTTGGGACAATCAAAATCACTTGATTTATATTGAATGCCGCCTCCTATTTTACCAATAAAACCCTTTTTTTTGCTATTAAAACATTACTTTCCAATATTATAAATATGCTTTCCTTTTTTTGATAGATATTCTTACGATTAGTTTATTAAAATTGTAGGTTCTTTGAACTTTCAAATATTGGGTATAAACAAGGTTCCTGTTTACAATACTTTCTTTTAAAATATTCTGTTTAATGTTTACCAGTTTTATTCTATTAATTTCATCAACACTCGGTTTTTTATGCACGGCCTTCATATATGGCAAAAACAAGCAGTCCGAAAATTCGTTGATTAATAAATACCTTATTATTATAATTATTTTTACAGCCCTTCGTTTTTTGTTTCATGGTACCCCGCAAGTTTATATAACAATTGAAATAAGCCTAGTCACAACAATCCTGGATGTCTGTTTTGTTGCTATAATGCCCTGCATATACCTGTATTTCCAGAATATTGTATATGAAAACAAATTCAACCCGCCCCATTTATTTCATTTTGTGGCCTCTTTTTTACTGATTGCTGTTTTTAGTTTGACCTTTTTTGTTTCCAACGAGTTGGGGGATGTCTTAAAAAAAATCTTTTTTATTATAGCCATCTTATTTTATTTCACCTATGCTTACCTCATTTATAAGCTACTGAATAAAAATATATGGAACCGAAAAAGTGAAATCAATGCAGTTCAACAACAAAATGATATAATAAAAAAATGGAGCTCTTTTTTATTCTTTTTTTTCCTTATAATTTTATTGTTTCGATTTATCACTGGAATCATCTCCAATAAACCCGGCAGTTTCAACAACGATTTTCTTTGGATTCCAGCTTTAATTTGGGCAAGTGTTTTTGTAAAAATCATCCTTACACCGGAGATACTTTATGGGTATAATTTTTTAAACAAAACCATTAACGAAGCGGCTGAAAAACTTGTACTCAGCAGCATTTGGAAGCTGAATGGCCCGGTGCAGTCAATTTCAAGTGAGAAGGATAAGAAGCTGGAAGAAAAAATGCTTTCGCTGCTGCCGGACTATATTCATAAAATGGAAGAACTGTCTTTTCACAGTGAAACTTTCCGTAAACAGGAACTAAGTATGGAGGATATTGCCAATAGCCTAAAGATTCCAATAAGCCATCTTAATTTTTTATTCAAATATCATTGTAAAGAAAGTTTTACAGATTTTAAAAAGATTGTGCGCATTTATGATGCCACCAAATTGCTCGAAGGCGGTTATTTGAATACCAACACCATTGAATCCCTTTCAACCGCTGTTGGTTTTTCGTCTTACAATACTTTTTATGTTGCCTTTAAAAGCATTACAGGCATTACTACCCAGGATTATGTAAAGCGCAAATGAACTAGCTGAGATGAGGGGAACACGGATAACCTTTAGATGAACTGGGATGATAGGAACGCGGATGACACGGATGAAGGGAAAACCATTCTTTCGCTACGCTCAAGAATACACGGATGAAGGACGGATTGGCAGAGCTTCGCTCTGCGTCGGATTGAAGTGTATATGCTTTACTCAAACCCTTTTATCTGCGACCATCCGTTTACTCCGTTTTATCCGCGTTCTATCTTTTCGGCATCGCTTCGCTCTGCTTCGGATTGAAGTGTATATGATTTAATCAAACTCTTATATCTGCGACCATCCGTTTAATCTGTGTTATCCGCGTTCTATCTTTTTTCACCTTTTTAGATTTTAATGGCAGTTTAGCCCGGCAGATCCCTCCTCCGTCGGGATGACAGCTACGATCAGCAAATGCTCCATCATGAACCAATGTCCAATATCCAGCTGTCTTGCCGAGTGATAGCGAGGCATTTGCCGGGATTGGCTT
>CANNJE010000178.1 GCA_947504605.1 Chitinophagaceae bacterium | reverse complement strand
TCTGTTTCGTGAGCCACGAAACAGGGCGAATGAATATGACTAACATTTAACCTTTTGAACCATTCATCAACTATAGATACCCCCTATTATCTCCCAACTATCTCCCATTTCCGCCCTAACAAACAGGGCTCTTATTCGCATCATTCCCACATCAAACCCACATCAAACCCACATTAACCCACATATTTTGTGGTTTGATGAACTAATGATGTATATTTAATATATGTATGGCTCCTGTCAAAGCAAAGGCATTCAGGAGTAAATCATAAACAATCTATAGAAGGCTGATGAACTGAGAAGATGGGAACACGGATAAAAGGGTTCAAAGGTTCAAGGGTTCAAAAGTTCAAAGGTTTTTCGGATTGAAGTGTACACGAAGAACTGGGATGATAGGAACACGGATGACACGGATAAAAGAAGAAGATTCTTTTGCTACGCAAAAGAAAACGGATAAGGCACGGATCGGCAGAGCTTCGCTCTGCTTCGGATTGAAGTGTATATGATTTACTCCAATTCTTTTATCTACGATCATCCGTTTAATCCGTTTTATCAGCGTTCCACTTGTTTTTTGAATCTTTTAACCCCTCCTATTCCAAACAGAACTTCAAACCGTCATCAAGGAACAAATGCTGAAGCTACAGTAGCACAAAAGCTTAATCAGGGAACCAACCCGCAATCGGGGGGTATTCGATTGCGGGGGCCCTTTTTTGGTTACTTTTTTGGGCAAGCAAAAAAGTACGAAGCCCACCGCAGGTGTAAAAGAAATTCAATCAACACAAACCAACATCATTAACTATAATTCATCAAACACAAACCTTCCTCCATCTAACGTTTAACGTTAGACGTTATACGTTAAACTTTAAACGACTACTCCAAACAAATAAAAGATGCAGTTGGTGAAAACACCTGCGGCGGCAGAGGATTGCAGTGTATATGATTTACTCAAACTATTTTATCTGCGAAAATCCGTTTAATCAGCGTTATCCGTGTTCTATCTTTTCGGCATCGCTGCGCTCCAGAAAAATTAAACCTTTTTCAATAAGTTAGAATAACTTGAGCGCTCTAAATTTATTTTTTATTCTTTAAACAATTTGAATTGAAAAAAACAGTACTAATATTAATTGTTTCATTTTTAGCGGGCTTTTTCTTTTTTAATAATACAAATGCGCAGGTAACTACCGCCACATTATCCGGCGTTGTTAATAATGAATCTGGCATACCTATACAAAACGCCAACATTATCATTGAATTTCCAGATGCGGGTATTAAACAAATGCTGATGTCAAAATCAGACGGCAGATTTACAATGCCTAACCTCAGAGTAGGCGGTCCGTATAAAATTTCTGTAACACATATAAGCCATGAGCCTTCTGCTCATGAGAATGTTTTTCTGGAATTAGGATTAAACAATACCGCTTATTTTACTTTAAAATCAACGGTTCAAAATATGAACGCCGTTACAGTTACTGCTGTAAAAAGCAACCTATTTGACAATAAAACATCCGGCGCTTCCACCAATATTAATAGCAGACAATTAAAAACAATGCCAAGCATTTCAAGATCTGCCGATGATTTTTTAAGATTCACTCCTTCGGCTTCTTCTACTTATAATGGTATTTCATTTGCAGGAAGAAACGGACAATACAATAACTTTTCACTGGATGGAGCCATATTCAATAATCCTTTCGGATTGGATGCGCCAACACCTGGCGGCCAAACCAATGCACAACCGGTATCCATAGACGCTATTGATCAGATTCAGGTAAACATCGCACCGTATGATGTAACACAAGCTGGTTTCACAGGTGCAGGCGTAAATACTGTTACAAAATCGGGAAGCAATAAAACTACAGGAACTGTTTATAGCTATTATAGAAACCAATCGATGACGGGTAAAAAAGTGGATGGCAACAAATTTGTTATTCCTTCATTATCACAATTTCAGGGGGGAGCTTCTTTAGGCGGCGCTCTCATCAAAAACAAACTCTTTTATTTTGCTAATATAGAAACAGAACAAAGAACGGATGAAGCATCTGCTTATCAGGCATTGAATGCAAGCAACGCCGGACTTCCCAACACTTCAAGGGTTTTAGAACAAGACCTTATGGCTGTAAGCAGCATTTTAAAAAACAGATTCGGATATGAAACCGGTCCCTATCAAGGGTATAATCTTAATCAAATAAATTACAAATGGCTGGCAAAAATCGACTGGAATATCAATAGCATACACAAACTATCGGTCACCTATAATGGCCTGGATGCTTCCAAAGAAAAACCTGCACATCCAAGTGCCATCGGCAGAAGAGGCCCTGATTACACCACTATGCAGTTTAAAAATGCAGGATATCAGATTCTCAACAAATTAAATTCTTTCAGCACAGAATTAAAATCAAACTGGAAAGGAAACTATGCCAATAAAATGAGATTGGTGTATACAGCATTTAACGATAAAAGAAATCCTTTCTCTACTCCATTTCCGGTTGTCAACATCAGCAAGTACGGGAACCGCTATATTATAGCCGGCCATGAACCCTTTTCAATCCACAATATCCTTAATCAGAAAGCGTTTCAGGCCACCAATGATTTCACCATTTACAAAGCCAAACACAGCATCACAGGAGGCTTGTCTTATGAGTCATTCAAGTTTGCCAATAGTTTTAATTTAACCGGATATGGCCCGGCCATATTTAGTGATATAGACATTCGAACTTTTCTCGACAGTGTACCTGTAGGAGGTGCCACTATCTTTGGCGCATATCCGCTGGATGTGGATGTAGCCTATGCTCAAAAAAGAGCACAGGCTGATAAATGGTCAACCTATTACCTTACTGTTGCCCAATTATCCGCTTATGTGCAAGACGAATGGCAAGTGAATAAAAAATTAAAATTGACTTATGGACTGAGAATTGACAAATCTTCCATTTTCAATGCAAAATATGAAAGCGCTGATATCAATCCTAACGGAACCTTTTCAGGAACCTATACTACAGGAACGCCAACCATTGCCAACAACGATCCAATGGTATTGTACGATGCAAACGGCAATCCAATTACCAATGGCGTTGGTAAAAATTTAGACAACAGCAAATTGCCAAAAGGAACACTGGTTTCTCCACGTTTTGGTTTTAACTGGGATGTGAAAGGAAACAGAACGGTACAGGTTAGGGGCGGAAGTGGTTTGTTTACCGGCAGATTTCCTTTTGTATGGATAGGCAATCATATCGGCAATCCGTTCAGTTATTTTTACAATGCCACCGACAGCAAATTCCGCTGGCCCCAGGTTTGGAGAACCAATATCGGTACGGATCTTAAATTGCATTCGGGTACCATCCTAACATTTGATGCAGCCTATACCAAAGACATCAAGGCCATGATGGTGAGGAATTACAAACTTGGGAAACCAACAGGTACTTTAAATTCAGGCACAGGCGATTCCAGAAGCATTTACACCGCTGCCAATCAGGGTGCCAACAATGCGTATGTTTTTACCAATACCAATCTTGGATACCAGTTCAATTTCAGCATGCAGGCACAACGCAATTTCAAAAAAGGATTGTATGCGATGCTGGCTTACAATTATTTAATTGCCAAAGATGCAAGTTCAATTTCTGCAGAAATATCAAGTGATGCTTTTGATAGAAATCCAATTTTGAACAATGCCAACGAAGCCAGGTTGACAACTTCGATGTATGGCAACAAACACCGGGTGATCTCTGCAGTTTCAAAAAAATATGAATATGGAAAAGAGAAGTGCATGTCCACTACCCTTTCGTTATTTGGCAGCTGGACAAGCGGTAATAGATACGCATACGTTTATGGTGGCGATATCAACAACGATGGCACTGCATCCAATGATTTGATGTATGTACCTACCAATGCAGAAATTGATGTTATGAATTTTGATCCATTGACAGATGTAAATGGTGTATTACAGAATGCTGCTGCACAAAGAGCTGCATTCAAATCATTTATTCAACAAGATAAATATTTGAAAAAAAGAAGAGGGTCTTACACAGAAAAATACGATGCAGAAACACCCTGGTTTGGACAAGTGGATATGAAAATATTACAGGAGTTTAAAATCAAAAAAACAAAGAATGCAATTCAGTTGAGTTTGGATATTGTAAATCTCGGAAACTTATTAAGCAGCAAATGGGGGGTGAAGAAATATGCCAGCTCAACAGGTTATTATCAGCCTTTAGCGGTAAAATTAACCAATAGCATAACGCCGGTTTATCAGTTTGATACCAATACAAAAACCAGCTTTACTTCAAATCCGGATTTGGCTTCAAGATGGCAAATGCAGTTTGGCGTAAGGTATATTTTTTAGAGATGACATTATTTGGAAGAACTGCGAGGATAGGAACACGGATAACCTTTAGATGGACTGAAATGATGGGAACACGGATGAAAAAGGGTTCAAAGGTTCAAGGGTTCAAAGGTTCAAAGGTTTTTCGGATTGAAGTGTATATGATTAATTGAGATGACATTATTTGGATGAACTGGGATGATAGGAACACGGATGACACGGATAAAAGAAGAAGATTCTTTTGCTACGCAAAAGAAAACG
>CANNJE010000177.1 GCA_947504605.1 Chitinophagaceae bacterium | reverse complement strand
CCAAATGCATCTACCGTTGCATCCGCTTTTACCACATCATAATTTCCCGCTTTGTTTTTTAATGTAATTACACTGGATATTGTTTTTTCGTTTCTAACATAAACAACCGTTACTTTATCACCTGGTTTGTAACGGCTCACTTGTTCCTGCATTTCTGCACCACTGGTAACATTTACGCCATTAATACTTTTAATGATATCTCCTTTTTTAATTCCTGCTGCTGCAGCACCGCCATCGGCAGTAGCATTTTGAACATAGATGCCAAATGCACCTGCAGGAATTCCTCTGCTTTTCTTTTCCTCATCAGTCATATCACTAGCATTGGCATATTCAATTCCAAGATAAGCTCTTTGTACCGTGCCAAACTTGATGATATCATCCACTACTTTTTTTACAATATTTACAGGGATGGCATAGGAGTATCCAGAGTAATAACCGGTTGGAGAAGCGATGGCAGAATTAATACCAATCAATTTTCCATCCGTATTCACCAGGGCACCACCACTGTTGCCCGAGTTTACTGCAGCATCCGTTTGAATAAAGGATTCTACAGCATTGTTTGGATTTCCGCTTTTATCTTTATTTAATCCAAGGCTTCTTGCTTTAGCACTTACGATACCAGCGGTAACGGTTGTTTCCAGGTTTAATGGATAACCGATTGCCAATACCCATTGACCTACTTTTACTTCATCCGAGTTGCCATAAACGAGATAGGGTAATCCTGCTGCTTCAATTTTTATTACGGCGAGGTCATATGCAGGATCGCTGCCCAAAACTTTAGCGGTATATGTTTTTTTATTGCTAAGGGTTACTGTAATCTCGTCTGCGTTTTGCACCACATGATTATTGGTTACGATGTACCCGTTTTCGCTGATGATTACGCCGGAGCCCGAAGCTCTTTGTTCAGGAATCATTCCTGAACGTGGACCGAAAAACTGGTTGAACATATCGTCGTCCAGCAAATCGCTGAATGGGTTTCTTTGCGTGCGGGGCAGGTTATTGGTTACCTGTTTTGCATTTGTTTTTGTTTTGATGTGCACTACAGTTGGTGTTGCAGCATCCGCAGGTTGTATAAAATCTGGTGCAGATCCTCCTGGTTGTTGTCCTTCCAAAAGTCCTGCGTATTTGTAATTTGAAGGTACAACTCCTGCCTGCTGGCCAGCATAGGCTGAGGCATTTTTCAAATAATTTCCAAAGCCCAAAACGATTGCTGTTGTTGTTAAAGCACTGATAAGCACAGTAAAAAAAACTTGTTTAAATTTCATGGTAATCAGGTTTTAAAATCTTCTAATATTTTTCAAATGAGGAACTAATCAAAATTTGTGCCTCTGCCCACAAAGTAACGATGCTCTGACAAAATGTATGAATCATCTGACATCTTTAACAATTAATTAGTAAGGCTTTCGTAGTTGGTTAAAGGCTTAACAAAAATTGCATCGTGTCCACTCCGTCGGCATAAGAAAACAAACCCGGGTTTTGCGCTTCTCCAAAGTCTGTTTGGTTGCCCCCAATAATACACTGCACATCGTCATTATGTTTCAAATCTTCCAATACTTTTTTATCGTCGGTATAATATTCATAAAATATATGGCTGATTGGGGAGAAAAGGCCCTTGTTTTCTGTGAGCAGCGTTGCTCCGTTGGTCATGTAATAAACGTTGTTCAACAAGATAATCGATAATTGATAATCGTAATTGTTTTTGTATTTATGATGATCTTCAAAATATTTATATTGATCAAAAGCTTTTAATAAGGGTATAAAATTATAGCCCTCTGGTACAAAAATTTTACTGGCATTTCTGCAGCCCAATCCGAAATAAAGGTGAATATCGTCTGCCAGTTTTTCAAGTTCTGGGGCTGTTTCATTACCTGTTAAGAGAGCTGCCGAAGTTCTGTTTTTCCGAATGATATGGGGATATTTTGCAAAATACTGTTCAAAATACCTCGCTGAATTGTTACTGCCGGTGGCAATATATGCATCGCATCCTTTCAGCATTTCCGCAAAACGAATATAGTTGTTAATCTCGGGGTCAAATTCAGTTAGTTTTTCCACCAGATGCTTTAATAATAGGTCGTCTTTTGAAGAAAGTTTAATGGTTTGGTGGTGCCCGGCAATAAAAATGGCTACAAAATCATGAAATCCAACAAGGGGAATATTTCCTGCCATTACAATTCCAATATTTTTGGGTTGAATCGTATCATCCATATGATAGTGGGCTGCCCATTCATTCAGGGATGCCTCATTTAGAAATTCTTTGACTATTTTTTCACTGGCAATATCAATAAAACTGGTGGTGAACCAGCCATTCCGGTAAGAGGCCTGTTCTTTGATGTCTCTCCACTCAAAATCATTATTTTTTATATATTTTCCCAGCTTTGACAATAAATTAATTCTTACTTGTAAATTCATCTGCTTATGTTTAAATTGCAACAAATTTACAACTCATGGCAATAAAGATCACAGACGAATGTATTAACTGCGGTGCTTGCGAGCCCGAATGTCCAAACAATGCAATTTATGAAGGTGGTGTAGAGTGGGCTATTTCCGATGGAACCACTGTAAAAGGCGCTTACACTTTACTTGACGGAACCGAAGTAGATGTCGACAAAAGAAATGAACCAGTCTCGGCAGACACTTATTATATTGTTCCAAACAAATGCACTGAGTGTCAGGGTTTTCATGAAGAACCACAATGTGCGGCTGTATGCCCGGTAGATTGTTGTGTACCGGATGAAGATTACAAAGAAACAGTTGATGAACTGTTGGGTAAAAAAGAAAAATTGCACATTTAATTTTTTTTTGTAGCCGAAAGGCTTAATTCCGCAGGTGATATTTCCTGCTCACTTGGCGAGGGTATTACAAAATACTTTCGCCTTTTTATTGCCCTAGCCAGCGATATAATTAATTATCTTGCTACAAACAAAAATGCATTATGATGAGGTATTTTATGTTTATTCTGATGGCATTGAGCTGCAGCTGTAATGATCAGAAAGCACCAACTTTCAATGCTATTAATGAAAAGATAATGCTGATGCAAACAGACGAAGCTTTTTCTGAAATGAGTGTGGAAAAGGGAATGAAAGTAGCTTTTATGGAATATATAGACAGCAACGGCGTGCTTCTTAAGCCAGGCCAATTACCTATTATTGGAGCAGGGGCCATTGATTATCTGTTGGAGCAGAATGATACTTCCTATACGCTCAACTGGCAACCTCACAACGCTTTTGTTTCAAAATCGGCTGATCTTGGTTATACCTATGGAGTATATGCCCTTCATCCAAAATATGTAGATACCGTTTTATACGGTACTTATGTGAATATTTGGAAAAAACAGGAAGATGGTAAATGGAAATTTGTACTTGACAGTGGTAATGAGGGCATTGAGACTATAACTGAGCCTGATTTTTAATTTATATATAACTGTGGGATCCCACTAATTTTTGTTTCTTTGAATTATAAATGATTAAAAAAATATGAAGAAAAACATTGCGCTTGTTACAGGTGGTTACTCCGGAGAGGCTGTTATTTCTTATAAAAGCGCTGATAACATCAACAGAAATATTGATACTGATAAGTGGAATTGTTATCTCATAGATATACATCCTTCTGGTTGGTTTCATCCAACTGCCACAGGAGAGAAAATTGCTGTGGATAAAAACGATTTTAGTATTATAGTCGATGGTGAAAAAATTACATTTGATGCAGTGCTGGTAGGCCTGCATGGCACACCTGGTGAAGATGGCAAATTGCAGGGGTACTTTGATTGTCTTCATATTCCTTATACTTCCTGCGATGCAGCCACAAGTGCATTAACCTTTAATAAAAGATATACCGTTGCGGTAGCTGCTTTTGCAGGATTATTTGTGGCAAAAAGCCTGCATCTTTTTAAAGGAGATACTGTTTCTGTTTCTCAAATAACTTCACAACTAAAATTGCCTGTTTTTATAAAGCCCAATAATGGAGGAAGCAGTATAGGAATGAGTAAGGTTAATGATCCGGCTGATCTTGAAGTTGCAATTGAAAAGGCTTTTAAGGAAGATGATCAGGTATTGGTGGAAGAGTTTATAAAAGGAAGAGAATTTACGATAGGTGTTTTCAAAACAAAGGGAGCGGTTATAGCATTGCCAATTACAGAGATTATTTCTAAAAATGAGTTTTTTGATTTTCAGGCTAAGTATGAAGGTGCCAGTGAGGAAATTACACCAGCGCAGGTTGATGAAAGTATTGCTGATAAAGTAAGGGAAAATGCAAAAAAGGTTTATAGTGTTTTTAACTGCAAAGGGGTTGTTCGAATTGATTATATTTACGACGAGCAAACGGGTAATCCTTACCTTTTGGAGATCAATTCAGTGCCCGGGCAAAGCGAAGCAAGCTTGGTGCCCCAGCAGGTAATAGCCATGGGCTGGACTTTAAAAGAATTCTATTCGGCATTGATTGAAGAGTGTTTTTATTAACTTTAAAATTAAACGGACTGATTTTTGTTCATAAAAAAAGTTTTTGCACATTCACAGTTTTGAATCATCATATTTAAAGATATTTACAGGATGTTTAAATCCCTTACCAATAAGCCTT
>CANNJE010000176.1 GCA_947504605.1 Chitinophagaceae bacterium | reverse complement strand
TCTGGATATTTATAAAAAAAGAGAACTTCCCAAATTAATGCATGCACTAGCAGATGTGGAAGGATTGGAATGGATACGCCTGCATTATGCTTATCCGTCAAAATTTCCGTTGGAGATCATTGATGCGATGAAAGAGCGTGACAATATTTGCAATTACCTTGATATGCCATTGCAACATGCAAGTAACGACATGCTGAAGGCCATGAAACGTCAAATAACCAGAGAGGAAATGGAAGACCTTGTTGGTGAAATACGTCAACGCATACCCGATATTTGTTTGCGCACAACTTTGATTGCTGGATTTCCGGGTGAAACAAGGGATGATGTGAAAGAGTTAAAAACCTTTTTGCAAAAAATGCGTTTTGATCGTGTAGGAACATTTACCTACAGTCATGAAGAAGATACCAGTGCGCACGATCTGGTAGATAATATATCTGCGGAAGAAAAAGAAGAAAGGGCTTTGGAGATTATGGAAGTGCAGCAGGATATTTCGCTTGAAAAAAATCAGGAAAAACTGGGTAAGACTTTTAAAGTTATCATTGATAAAAAAGAAGCGGGTCGTTATTTGGGCCGTACAGAATTTGATAGTGTGGAAGTAGACAACGAAGTGATTGTAAACAGTTCTAAAAAGCTGGTCATTGGAAATTTTGTAAATGTAAAAATTACAAAAGCTTATGACTTTGATTTAGAAGGTGAAGTTGTTTAATAAACATTCAACGGAATCAGCAGCCAGTGGCAGTGTAGAATAATAAATGAAGCTAAGCCTTTAATTGTATGACAAGATTTACAGTGCAACAAATACCTTACGCACAAACAAAAGCTTTCTCTTCGATTGTTACAGATTATGTAGCCCAGGCGGCTGCTTTGCAACCTTTTTATTTACACAAGCCTGATCTGGAAGGTATTAAAAATTCCATTGCCCAACGGAAGCAATATGTAACCAACCGGTCTGTTTTAGTGGAACAATTAAAGCTGCAATATGCCGGACTGGAAATGGGGGAGAAACTGCAGGGGAATATTGACAGCCTATTGTTGGATAATACCTTTACCATTACCACCGCTCACCAACCTAATATTTTTACCGGGCATTTATATTTTATCTATAAAATTTTGCATGCCATTAAGCTAGCAGAAAGCCTAGTGCAACTAATTCCAGATTGCCATTTTGTGCCTGTTTACTATATGGGCAGCGAGGATGCAGATCTTGCAGAATTGGGTGAAGTAACAATCAATGGGCAAAAATATATTTGGGGTACCAAACAATCTGGTGCTGTGGGCAGGATGAAAATAGATAAGGCTTTTATTGATTTGATGGATGGAATAGAAGGCCAGATATCTGTTGAGCCTTTTGGCAATGAAATGATGCTGATGTTAAGAAGCGCCTATAGTGTAGGTAAAACTATGGAACAGGCCACTCTGGAAATTGTTCATGAAATGTTTGCGGCCTATGGACTGGTTATTTTATTGCCGGATAATGCAGTGCTTAAAAACGAATTTGCCCCGATTATTAGGAAAGAATTAGAAGAGCAGTTTTCAAACAGGGCAGTAACAGAAACGATGAAGGAATTTCCTGCCATATATAAAGTGCAGACTTCGGGCAGGGAAGTGAATTTGTTTTATTTAAAAGATAACAGCAGAGAGCGGATAGAAAAAGAGGATGGACATTGGTCTGTCGTTAATCGTAATCTTAGATTTGAAGGGGAAACTATTTTAGATGAGTTGAACAATTTTCCGGATCGGTTTAGTCCGAATGTAATTCTTCGTCCTGTATTTCAGGAAATGCTCCTTCCCAATATTGCTTTTATAGGAGGAGGTGGCGAGCTGGCTTATTGGCTGGAGTTGAAAAAAGTATTTGAAGCGACAGGGGTGCCTTATCCTGTTTTGGTACTGCGAAATTCATTTATGGTCGTAAGTGAAAAAGTTGCTCAAAAAGCCAAATCACTTCATATAAACCTAATAGAATTTTTTAAACCAACGCATGTACTGATGCTGCAACTTGTGCAACAATCCTCTGCATTAAAACTGGAGTTGGCAGAAGAAAAATTGCAACTAGAAAATTTGTATAAAAAAATAGGACAAGCTGCAGGAGCGGTAGATCAAACTTTACAAAATCATACAACAGCATTATTTGTAAAAGCCAATCATAAAATAGTTCAGCTGGAGAAAAAGATGTTGGTTGCAGAAAAGAAAAAGTATGAAGCACAACAACGTCAGGTTGAAAAAATAAAGGAACGCCTGTTTCCTTTGAATACTCTTCAGGAAAGGGTAGACAATATAATACCTTACTATGCAGTTTATGGCAAATCATTTATAGAAATGCTCTATCAGAATTCTAATACGCTGGAGCATGAATTTTGTATTGTTATTGAAACAGTTTGATCAAAAATGTAAGCGTTTCTTAAATAGGGGAGTTAATCGGAATTTGCAATCCTGATGAGTTGGATTGCATTGATTGTTCCATCAAACCCAACCGAAAGAAAAGATTTACTGCTTTCCGGGCATTACCAGCAAACTAATCGTAGTAAATTTGTATAACAGCTAACCAAACCAATCTATTAAATGTCTCTGGTACAAAACGATCTTTCTGATCTTGATTTTTTTTCTTCCGATTCGGTTTTTGATAAACTATATCCTACTGATATACAGGAATTGGCTTACAGGCACTGGACACCATTGGAGGTTGCAAAAAAAGCGGCTGATTTTTTAACCCAGGACGGGAAGGTAAAAATATTGGATATTGGAAGTGGTGTTGGAAAATTTTGCCTGGCTGCAGCACACTATAAACCCAATGCTTTGTATTATGGCGTTGAGCAAAGAAAATCACTTGTGGAGCATGCGGATGCCGTTAAAGAAAAACTTGGGCTATCTAATGTGACTTTTATGCAGGGGAATTTTACTAAGGTTGATTTTAAACAATACGATCATTTTTATTTTTATAATTCCTTTTACGAAAATTTATACGGCACTCAAAAAATTGACAACAGTTTTGAGTATTCGAAAGAATTGTACAATTATTACAATATTTATTTAGTAAGACAACTAGAAAAAATGCCTGAAGGAACCAAGTTGGTAACATTTCACAGCCAGGAAGATGATATGCCACGAGGCTATCATATTATTGGTGCAGATGTTGAAAACCAGTTAAACTATCTGGTAAAAATTTAACCCAGGTTGGGAAGAGCAGAGATGGGAATATTATACAAACGAATAAGAATTTATCGGTTTGGAAAATTCAAAAAAATAAAAAATGCCAATATCATTAGACGAATTCAGGGTTAAACTCATCAACAATATTTTGCTGTCAAAATCTCAGGAGGATGTGCATCATTTTATTGATGTAGCGATGGCTGAGTTGAAAAATAAAAAACCGGGAAATGTTATTGTTAAACAATTTGTAGAAAAAATTGCCGGCCAACTAGATGCATATAGCCCTATGAATATAGAGGCACAGCCGTGGAGCAATATCAATATGGCTCGGATACTTATTAACCGGGTCAAGAATCAATTACTAATACCCCTTGTATAAATCTACTACACATGTTTAAACCCAAGATATTTGATACGCTGAAAAATTATAGCCGCCAACAGTTTGGGAAAGATGTATTGGCAGGTTTGATAGTGGGGATTGTAGCATTACCGCTTGCTATTGCATTTGCTATTGCTTCAGGAGTGTCACCAGAGAAGGGTTTATATACAGCGGTCATTGCAGGGTTTATTATTTCTGCTATGGGAGGTAGCCGGGTTCAGATAGGAGGTCCAACGGGTGCTTTTATCGTTATAGTTTACGGAATTGTGCAGGTACATGGTGTGAATGGTTTGATCATAGCCACACTAATGGCAGGGGTAATGCTTATTATCATGGGGTTGGCCCGATTGGGTTCTGTTATAAAGTTTATTCCACATCCATTGATCATTGGTTTTACCAGTGGTATTGCCCTCATTATTTTTTCTTCTCAGGTAAAAGATTTCTTTGGATTGACAATGGGAGCTATACCTGCCGATTTTATAGAAAAGTGGGAAAGTTATTTTCTCCATTTTGAGTCCATCAATATTTATTCAGCGGTTATAGCGGTCGCAACAGTCATTATTATTTTATTATGGCCGAAAGTAACCCATAAGGTCCCCGGGTCTTTAATAGCTATCATTGTAACCACTGGGGCCATGCAATGGCTTCAGTTGCCTGTAGAAACTATTGGAAGTAAATTTGGAAGTATTCCATCTTCTTTACCAATGCCGGTTTTTCCTCATCTCGATTTTGCGACAATCAAAAATTTAATTTCTCCCGCTTTTACCATCGCCTTGCTTTGTGGTATAGAATCCTTGTTGTCTGCGGTTGTTGCTGATGGAATGATTGGAGGAAATCATAAGTCAAATATGGAGTTAATTGCACAAGGAACTGCCAATATATTTTCTGCACTGTTTGGCGGCATTCCTGCAACTGGAGCGATTGCCCGAACAGCAACAAATGTAAAAAATGGCGGACGCACACCGGTTGCGGGTATTGTTCATGCCATTACATTATTGCTAATCATGCTTTTTATAGGAAAGTGGGCCGCATTAATTCCTATGGCAAC
>CANNJE010000175.1 GCA_947504605.1 Chitinophagaceae bacterium | reverse complement strand
ACTTCTTCTATAGAATCGGCAGCAGGATCAAATTGTAAAATGGCTTCGGCATCTTTGAGCAATGCTTCATACACTTCGGGCATTTCATCAAAAAAAAGACGGGTAATTTCCTGTGCTTTTTCACCATCCCCAATCACATCATAAATCAAAGTGGAAAGATGGCTTTTGAATGACTCCAATGCTCTGGCCATTTCAAATGTGGAATGTTTTTTCTGACTTTGAGGTATAAATAAAAATTCAAAAAGCCCATTTACAAAATCTACTGCCAACCCCTTATCAGGAAATGATTTCGCAGACTTCTGATGTTGCTCAAAAAGGGTATTGATAAAATTCTTACTGCTCATTTATTAAAATCTTCGGGTTGATTGATTTGATTTTTTAACTAGGCTTGAATCATACAAGCCCCTACAGTCACATTGCTTGTTTCATCAATAAGAATAGCCCCTCCATTTACCCTGAGTTTTTTATAGGAATCAAAAACAATGGGAGAAGCTGTTTTAATGGTAGCTTTTACAATATCATTTAAAACCGCTTTTTCCGGAGCATCTTCTTTTTCCAAAGAATTTACATTGAGTTTGTAAGCTATTTCCTTCACAACCGCTTTTACAACCCTGCTGTTGATTTGAAATAAATATTTATTGCCTGCTTCCAATGGTTTGTTTCCCATCCAGCAAAGCAACACTTCAAATTCGTTTGCTACATTCGGCTGAGCATCGGTATGCACAATCAAATCGCCCCGGCTTAGATCCATATCATCCTTTATATGCAGGACTACACTTTGCGGAGCAAATGCCTGTTCTACCTGCCTACCTTCAATTTCAATATTGCTGATGGTCGTTTCTAGTCCGGATGGCTGTATCGTAACCTTGTCCCCAATTTTATAAATACCACTAATGATTTTCCCGGCATACCCACGGTAGTCATGCAGTTCTTCCGATTGTGGGCGAATAACATATTGAACAGGAAATCTTGCATCCGTATAATTGATATCACTGGACACTTCTACTGTTTCTAAAATATCGAGTAAAGAATTCCCTTCATACCATGGAAACCTTTCCGATTTTTCAACAATATTATCGCCGTTGATGGCACTGATTGGAATGTATTTAATATTCTTCAACCCAAGGGTAGCCGCAGCTTTTGCGTAATCAATAACAATGTTATTATAAACATCTTCCGAATTATTAACCAGGTCCATTTTATTGATAGCTACCACTATGTGTGGAATATTAAGCAGAGACGCAATGATAGAATGACGGCGGGTTTGCTCTACCACTCCATGACGGGCATCTACGAGGATGATGGCCAGATCTGCATTAGAGGCCCCGGTAACCATGTTTCGGGTGTACTGAATATGCCCTGGCGCATCTGCAATAATGAACTTGCGTTTGGGTGTATTAAAATATTTATACGCCACATCAATTGTAATACCCTGTTCTCTTTCGGCTCTTAAACCATCAGTCAATAATGCCAAATCTATTTCCCCATCTTCTTTATTGCGGCTTTGTTTTTCGATGGCTTCCAGCTGATCGATCATGATAGATTTGCTGTCGTATAATAAACGACCAATCAAAGTACTTTTACCATCATCTACACTTCCTGCAGTTATAAATCTTAAAATATCCATAGCCTATAATAATGTATAATTAAAAAAACGTTTTATTGGGAAACAAAGAATCTGTAAATCACAAATCCGGCAGAACCAACTTTAAAAATACCCACCCTTTTTCCGGTCTTCCATAGCGGCTTCAC
The DNA here is from genome assembly GCA_947504605.1 of Chitinophagaceae bacterium. Taxonomy (GTDB): domain Bacteria; phylum Bacteroidota; class Bacteroidia; order Chitinophagales; family Chitinophagaceae; genus Ferruginibacter. Next base: position 2,933 of record CANNJE010000175.1, on the reverse strand, counting down.
TCACTTTGTCATCAATTCTTGTTTCGCCACGCTCGCTTGTTTTGGTAGCAATAATTTCTTTGATGATATCTTCCACATTTGCTGCATTGGAGGCTACGGCTGCGGTACAGGTCATATCTCCCACGGTTCTGTACCTCACTTTTTTTACAGATACTTTATCCGATTCATCGATTTGAACAAATTCGGAAGTAGCCACCAGCTGTCCTTCATATTCGAGCACTTCTCTTTCGTGTGCAAAATAAATGGATGGCAGTTCAATGTTATTTCTGCTTATATAATTCCAGATATCTAATTCCGTCCAGTTGCTGATAGGAAAAACCCTTACGTTCTCTCCTTTGTGAATTCTTCCGTTATAGGTATTCCACAATTCGGGGCGTTGCAGTTTCGGATCCCATTGTCCAAACTCATCTCTCACAGAAAAAATTCTTTCTTTCGCTCTTGCTTTTTCTTCATCTCTGCGGGCTCCGCCAATACAAGCGTCAAACTTAAATTCTTCAATGGTATCAAGTAATGTAAAAGTTTGCAAAGCATTTCTACTGGCAAATTTTCCTTTTAGTTCTGTCAGTTTTTTTTCTTTAATCGTATCTGCTACTTTTCTTACAATTAGTTTTTCACCAATACTGCTGGCAAATTCATCCCTAAAATCAAGTGCTTCTTGAAAATTATGGCCGGTATCAATATGCAGCAATGGAAAAGGGAATTTACCCGGCCGAAATGCTTTTAAGGCAAGATGCACCAACACAATAGAATCCTTCCCTCCGGAAAACAACAAAGCCGGACGTTCAAACTGGCCGGCAACTTCTCTGAAAATATGAATGGATTCAGATTCAAGATGATCCAAATAATCGAACCTTAGATTCTGCAATGCCGGATTATCTTCATTTTTTAAATTATTAATCGCCATTTAATTTATTTTATTTCTTTACTTATCTTGATTTGTTTCGGAGGGATGGTTTACATGAAGTCCACATTCTTTTTTATCGGCATCTTCCCACCACCAACGGCCAGCTCTAAAATCTTCGCCAGGCTTAACAGCTCTTGTACAAGGAGCACAACCAATACTAATAAATCCCTGGTCATGTAATGGGTTATAAGGAATATTGTACTGTTTTATATAATCCTTTACCTGGTCTGTTGTCCAATGAAGCAAAGGATGATATTTTATCACCTGATTGGTTTCATCCCATTCTACCTGCTTCATTTCATTTCGTCCGGCAGAATGTTCTGCTCTTAACCCCGTAACCCATACTTTATTGCCTGACAAAGCTCTTTGAAGCGGCTCTACTTTTCGGATATGGCAACATGATTTTCGGTTTTCTACAGATGCATAAAATGAATTGGGACCCTTAGCCAAAACAAAATCCTCTAGCTGTTGCTGGTTTGGATAATATGCTTTCACCAATGTTTTATACCGCTCGTTGGTAGTATTCCATACCGCATAGGTTTCTGCAAATAATCTTCCTGTATCCAGCGTAAAGATGTTTACAGGCAAATGATTGCTCAGAATATCATGAGTGATTAGCTGATCTTCAAAACTAAAGCTGGAGCTAAATGTTACCTGGCCGGGAAATGCATCAACCAGTGCAGCCAAAGCTTGCACTGTATTTAGTCTACTTATTTGACATACTATCCGATCAGCTATATTTTTCCCGTTATCACTCATGTGTCTTTTGTTTGTTTTATGTTATAGGCAAAAAAGTAGCAATGATCACAGCTTTTAATTAACGCAGAACCTTTTTATGTGAACAAAGTCAGGATGCTTGTTGTTTAGTAGTAATGTGATTTAGTCTACTTAAAAGATGGACAAATTTACGATAGAACCCCGGAAATTAAAAAATAATTTTTAGTTGCAGCGCTGTCTTAGTAATGCTAATTTTGCGTAATTGATTTTAGTATTAAAATGCAGGGATGAAATTTTACAAAACAAACCAGCATTTAAAACCATCTTATTAATCCTTATTTTTAATTTGAATGATATCTAAAAAGACACAGTACGGTTTAAAAGCTTTGGGCTATCTGGCCGATCAATATGGCAAAGGGCCTGTATTGATTGCTGAAATTGCTGAACAGAAAAAGATCCCCCTTAAATTTCTGGAGAACATCTTATTACAACTTAAACAGCATCATATACTGGAAAGTAAAAAAGGCAAAGGTGGTGGATACATGCTGGCTGCTCATCCCAAAAAAACTACCCTTGCTGCCATATTCCGCATCATTGAAGGGCCTATTGCCATGATGCCTTGTGTGAGCCTTAATTTCTACGAAAAATGCAAGGATTGTAATGAAAAAAACTGTGGACTGAACAGGGTCATGCTATTAGTGAGGGATGCCAATTTAAAAGTATTGGAAAAAAGAACGGTTTATGATCTTATCGATAATCCCAAATAAAGAAACCAGGCAGGATCTATTTTACACAGACATCAATACAACTAAACTTAATTGCTAGGAAGACGCTCTTTTTACACTAATTTTTCCAAACCTGTTTTTTACGTCATCAATGGCTTTATACAAATCTGCCTTTCGTTCTGTGTCACTAAACAAATTTGTTTGAACGGCATCATTGGTTAGTTCACTCAACTTTACGCCCAACAATCTAACAGGCGTTCCTTTTTTATACAACTTTTGAAAGAGGTCTTTCACCACAGGAATAATCTCATCATCGGCACAGGTATAAGCTATGGTGGTTTGCCTGCTGGTTGTTTCAAAATCGGGATACCTTATTTTTACTGCAACACATCCTGCAACTTTTCCCTCTTGCCTCAGCTCGAAACATATTTTCTCCGTTAACCTTACCAGGGCTGATTTCAGGAAATCGATGGCTGTTTTGTTTTCATCAAAAGTATTTTCAGAAGAAATGGATTTGGCTTCATGGTAGGGTGTTACTGGGCTGTGATGAATGCCCTGGCTTTTTTGCCAAAGGTCTGCGCCCCATT
>CANNJE010000174.1 GCA_947504605.1 Chitinophagaceae bacterium | reverse complement strand
GATGTTATTTTTATAATACTGATTTCTGATGGAAAGGTTCGATAGGTTCAGGGGATTAGTCATTTAAATGCCATATTGCCTTTTAATATCACGATCATTTTCTCTTTGTTTGATCGTTTCTCTTTTATCGTAATTTTTCTTTCCTTTGCCCAAGCCTATTTCCATTTTGGCCAATCCTTTTTCGTTGATGAAGATTTTTAAGGGAATAATGCTGTATCCTTTTTCTTTTATTTTAGTTTCCAGTTTTCTTAATTCTTTTCTGTTTAGCAATAATTTTCTTTCCTGCAGTGGTTCATGATTGGTATAGGTACCATAGGCATATTCTGAAATATGCAGGCTTTTTACATAAAGTTCACCCTTGTCAAACAAACAATAGCTATCGTTAAAACTGGCTTTTCCTTTGCGCAGTGATTTAATTTCAGTTCCCTGTAATACCATTCCAGCCGTATAGGTTGCTTCAAAAAAATATTCATGATATGCCTTGCGGTTATTCAATTCCATAATGCAAAGATAATTGAACTAAATCTTTTATACCCGCAATAAGAAAGCGGTGAAGGTTATGAAGGGATAAAATAAAACAGCCGCAATTGGCGGCTGTTTTATTTTATAATAGGCTGTTTTATTAATGCTTAAACATCATCAATAAATTACTGATTTTTTCTTTTAATGCTTTTCTATGTATGATAAAATCCAGAAAGCCATGCTCAAGTAAAAATTCGCTGCGCTGGAAACCTGCCGGTAGATCCCTTTTTATGGTTTCTTTAATAACACGGGGGCCGGCAAAACCAATAAGCGCATTGGGTTCGCCACAAATAATATCGCCCAGCATTGCAAAAGAAGCGGTTGTGCCACCAAAGGTAGGATCTGTACAAAGTGAAATATAAGGAACCTTAGCATCGGCCAATTGCGTTAGTTTACCACTGGTTTTTGCCAGTTGCATCAGGGAAAAAGCACTTTCCATCATCCGGGCTCCACCACTTTTATTGATAATCATAAAAGGAATGCGGTGTTCAATACAATAATCGCAGGCACGACTGATCTTTTCACCCATTACACTTCCAAGGCTTCCACCAATGAATTCAAAATCCATACAGGCTACAACAAGGTCAAAGCTATTTACTTTGCCATGTGCTACTGTAATGCTGTCGTGAACATCTGTTTTGTTGTAGGTGTCCACCAAGCGGTCCTTATAAGGTTTAAGGTCAACAAATCCGAGGAAATCTTTACTACGGATATTGTTAAAGAGTTCTGTATAATGATTGTCGTCAAATAATATTTCAAAATACTCCTCACTGCCAATACGGTGATGATGATCACATTTTGGGCATACAAATTTATTTTCGTCCAATTCTGCAACCGTGCAGGTGTAATTACAACTCGGACATTTAGTCCAAAGTCCTTCAGGAGCGTCTTTTTTATCTTTTGTACTTGTTAAAATCCCTTTTTTTATGCGTTTGAACCAGGAAGATTTGGTTTCTTCCGCTGTTCCTTCTTCTCCGGCAAGGTTGGCATAAAAATCTTCTTCTTGAATCATGGATGGTTTATTCATGGTAAAATTTACATTAGACGGTCTGCTGATTAAGCATTCCTATTAATACAATTTAAATCATCAAAAGCAACTTCCAGTCTCTTGCTAAAGCTTTCTTCGCCTTTACGTAACCAAATTCTTGGATCGTAATGTTTTTTATTTGGCTTGTCAGCTCCTTCAGGATTGCCCAACTGTCCCTGAAGATAACCTTCGTATTTTTTATAATTTTCTAAAATGCCTTCCCAGAAAGCCCATTGAAGGTCGGTATCAATATTCATTTTAATAGCACCATAACCGATGGCTTCTCTGATTTGATTTTGTGGAGATCCACTGCCGCCATGAAATACAAAGTAAACCGGCTTTGGTCCTGTGCCTAATTCTTTTTCGATATAAACCTGGCTATTATGCAAAATTTCAGGACGTAATTCCACATTACCCGGTTTGTAAACACCATGCACATTACCAAAAGCTGCTGCAATGGTAAACATTCTTCCTACCTTACTCAATTCAGTATAGGAGTAAGCAACGTGTTGTGGTTGTGTGTATAGTTTATCATTCTCTACATCACTATTGTCTACACCATCTTCTTCGCCGCCTGTAACACCTAATTCAATTTCAATACTCATTCCCAATGGTGCCATCCGTTTAAAAAAATCCACAGAGGTCTGAATATTTTCTTCAAGAGGTTCTTCGCTTAGATCCAACATATGTGAACTGAAAAGTGGTTGACCTTTTTCTTTGTAAAATTGCTCACCGGCATCAATTAATCCACTGATCCATGGTAACCATTTTTTTGCAGCATGATCTGTATGTAAAACAACGGGTACGCCATAATGCTTTGCCACATTATGTATGTGCAGGGCACCAGAAACACCCCCTGCGATATTGGCCTGTAAATGATCGTTTGGCATTCCTTTGCCGGCGATAAATTGTGCACCACCATTACTGAATTGTATGATAACAGGAGAGTTTACTTTAGCAGCAGTTTCTAATACCGCATTAATCGTATTGGTTCCAATGCAGTTTACTGCAGGTAATGCAAATTGATTGTCTTTAGCATCATTGTACAGCGCCTCTAATTCTGCACCATGTAACACACCGGCTTTATATTTACTCATAGTTCGTTTTTTTGTAAAATTAAGAGAATTTGAGTTTTTATTTGATCTTATTTGAGTTGACTGATAAAACTCATAAAAACCATTAATGCTTTTTTAAAGGAGATTTAAAGTTGAATGATGCAAATAATAAAGAATAATTTTAGGTAAAGGGGGTTGGGGGCAGTATCCATTTATTCAGAAATAGTAAAATTATTTATTTCAGATGGAAGATTTTTGAGATAAGTAGCGGCACTTAAAAGCCTGCTACCATACCAGCTAAACATTTCTCCGTTCACTAAAATGATTGTAATGCCCGGTAATTGTGCTTGTAATTCGTCTATATGTTTTTGTTTAAATGGATAGGGCTCACTGCTTAACAATAGTAGTTTACAGTCCTGTTCAATAATGTCGGCTATCGTTAGTTCCGGGTATCTTTTTTTATGGGCAAAGCAATTTTTTAGCCCGGCTAGTTTTATCATATCATGAATAAACGTATCAGCACCAACCGTCATATAAGGGGATTTCCAGATAAGGTAACAGCAGTTTAAAAGCAATGGGTTAATGGCAGAAGGGAAGGGGATTGTTGCGAATTCATGCTGTATTTGATGGATTAAAGTTTGAGCAATGGGTTCCTTATGTGTAAGTTTTCCAATGTCTGAAATCATCTCTAAAGCCTCCTTTAGGTTATTTACATCGGTAAGCCAAACAGGGAATTCCAACCCGAGTATTTCTATTTGTTCCTTGGTATTCTCTTCTTTATTGGCAATGATAAGATCAGGATTTAATTCTCTTATAAGCTGAATGTCAATTGTTTTAGTTCCGCCAACTTTTATTTTATTTAAGTTCCATTCCTTGGGGTGGATGCAAAATTTAGTAATCCCAATGGTTTCTTCTATTAAGCCCAGGTGATAAAGTAATTCAGTTTGAGAGGGTACCAATGAAACAATGCGACGAGGGATATAGGAAAGTGTATTTACAGATGAAAGTATCATACTGCAAAAGTAGACAAAGGGTTATAATGAAAAAACTTCCACAGGAATTTGCGTTTGCAAAAAGTCTGTGGAAGTTAATTTTTTCACCAACACTCTAATTTTGTTGGTACTTCAGGAGCAATAATTTACTTTCTGAGGGGGCTCATATTGTAAAATAATTTTACCTGGTTTCAGATCATTTTCTCAGCCTGGGTACAGGCATTAAATTGGGGTACTGATTTGTTAGTCTTCTTCTAGGATTTGGATTCAATTGGTTATCATCGCTTTTTAGGGCATAAACCGGATATTGGTTTTTTAGTCTTCTTGTAGGATTTGGATTCAATTGGTTTGGTTATTATCGCTTTTTAGGGCATAAACCGGATATTGTTTTTTTAATCTTCGAAAGGGTATTTAGATCATATTGTTTTAAAAAAAATAGAAGTTGACTGACATTGAATTTTAACGGCTTTCCTCTTGTTAGATTTTTTGGATATTGGAAAAACTATTTTTTGGTTTTATCAGGATTCATGGACAATGATTGATATTTAATCTATATCAATCAACTTCTGACACAAAGATGCGTCGATATAAAACCCTAAACAAGAGCGTATTTGCTATTTATTTGTAGTGAAGTAATTACTAAGCTTGTAGTAAATGGTACATCTTTTTGTTTGTAAGGTTACGTTTTAAGGGTTTGTCCAATCTTATTAATCAATAGCTTTATAGGGCAGTATAAGCTGTATAGGCCAATAGGGATAAGGGTTTTATGGAATTAGTATTTCTCCTTTTTTTAGATTGGCAAGGGGGATCAAATGTTTCTTACGTTAAGAATAGGGCTTAAATAAAAAAACTTCCACAGGAATTTGCGCTTGCAAAAAGTCTGTGGAAGTTAATTTTTTCACCAACACTCCAATTTTGTTGGTACTTCAGGAGCAATAATTTACTTTCTGAGGGGGCTCATGTTGTAAAATAATTTTACCTGGTTTCAGTTCATTTTCTCAGCCTGGGTACAGGCATTAAATTTGGATACTGGTTTTTTAGTCTTCTTCTAGGATTTGGATTCAATTGGTTTGGTTATCATCGCTTTTAAGGGCATAAACCGGATATTGGTTTTTTTAGTCTTCTTCTAGGATTTG
>CANNJE010000173.1 GCA_947504605.1 Chitinophagaceae bacterium | reverse complement strand
GGGATAATCGGATTGGTTTTATTGTCTGTCTATTTTTGCTGGTATTTTTATACTGTTGATAGCAAGGGTAATTTTTTCTTAAAGACTATTTTTTTTAGTTTGTTTTCTTTGTCCATCGCATCTTTGCTTCCTTATTTGTATTCGTTGAAAGTGCAAAAGCCAAAGCTGCTGGTAAAAGGCGTAACCTGGCTGAGTAAAATATCCTACTCTGTGTATTTGACTAATTGGCTTTTTGTTCAGCTTGCAGATCATTATTTATTAACTGTGCACGGTTGGGGTAAAATATTATTTGTGTTTGGTTCGACTTTTCTGGTATCTTTTTTTCAATACAAATATTTTGAAAAACCATTAACTGATTTGAGAGACAGATTTAGTCCTCCCCAAAAAGACATGAATATTTTATCTGAAAAAGGTTCGTTGGCTTCGTAAATAAAAATAGCTTTAAACTATATGACTACAGATCTGTCTACATACAACAATAAATGGTATAACCCGGGATCTTTATTAAAAAGGGCCTGTTGGTTTTTGGTGAGCGGGCTTTTTTTTAGGAGTGGTTTTTTTCCATTTTATGGAATAAAAGTTTCTTTATTGGAAATTTTCGGGGCCAAAATTGGTAAAGGGGTTGTAATAAAACCGGGAGTGACAATAAAATATCCCTGGTTACTCAAATTGGGGAATCATTGTTGGATAGGTGAAAATGTGTGGATCGATAACCTGGCGATGGTTGAAATTGGCAATCATGTTTGTATTTCGCAGGGGGCATTATTGCTAACGGGCAATCATGATTATAGCAAGCCAGCATTTGATTTGATGGTTAAATCCATTGTGTTGGAGGATGGGGTATGGATTGGTGCTAAGGCGGTGGTTTGTCCGGGGGTAACCTGCCATAGCCATGCAGTTTTATCTGTTGGTTCAGTTGCAACACAATCATTGGAAGCTTATTACGTTTATCAGGGGAATCCTTGTATAAAAGTAAAACCTCGAGAAATTTTATAATAAAATAATCAGGCTTGAATTTTGTACGGGGTGTAATAAGTAACTGGTTTGAACTTAACAATTGAACACTGAAACCTAAAGAACAGGGGAGGTTTCATTTTGTTTGAGAAAACCAATTATTTATATCCAACTATAAAACATTCTAAATGCCGTTAGCTAATTCTGGTTCTATTAATATGATTACAGGTGTGATGCCGTTTGATATTGAATTATTTAATCCTACTTTTGTTGAGCGTATATGCAATCCAATACATACTCCAGACATGAAAGTTAGTATTATAACAGTTACGTATAATTCAGCCAAGTTTTTGGGTGACTGCATACGTTCTGTTCAGATGCAAAATTATAAACACATTGAGCATATCATCATCGACGGAAAATCTACCGACGGTACTATAGGGATCATAAAAAAATACCAGGCAGGTATTGCCCAATGGGTTTCAGAAACAGATAAAGGGATGTATGATGCCATTAACAAAGGAATGGCAATGGCAACAGGAGATGTGATTGGTATTTTGAACAGTGATGATGTTTTAGACAATGATCACGTGATCTTTAATATTGTAAAAGAATTTATTACCCATAAAACAGATGCTGTTTACGGCGACCTTGAATACGTGGCGCAGGATGATACGGATAAAGTGTTGCGGGTTTGGAAGGGGCATGCTTTTGACAGAAAAAGGTTTGAGCATGGCTGGATGCCGGCGCATCCAACTTTTTATGTAAAACGCAAAGTGGTTGAAAAATACGGTGGGTATGAAACCCATTATTTTAGTGCTGCCGATTATGAATTGATGGCTCGTTATCTTTACCTACATCATATATCGGCCAGTTACCTGCCTAAACTAATTGTAAGAATGAGGGTAGGCGGAGCCAGTAACTCCAGCCTGAAACAAAGGCTCAGGGCCAATAGAAGAGATTACCTGGCTATGAGAAGAAATAAGATTCCTTTTGCTTTTATTGTTTCCATTTTGAAGCCGCTGATAAAGTTGCACCAGTTTAGGATGCCGAAGGGGTAGGAAGGGGGAAAGTGAAAGGGGGAAGGTGAAAGGTGAAAGGTGAAAGGGGGAAAGTGTACGTTGTACGTCCTTGATATAGTTATTGAATACAAATACATGCTCACACTAAATTAGCAATAACCTGTTTAATTTTTTTGCAAAGAAGCCGCTTTATGTTCCGGGATATTTTCCGATAACAACGGATATGCATTCTCATATTCTTCCGGGAATAGATGATGGTGCTGCAGATGTGGAAACTTCTATTGAACTGGTGAAGGGTTTAATAAAACTGGGTATACATCAATCGATAGCCACCCCTCATATCATTAGTGATTTGTACCGCAATACCCCGGAAACAATTGGAGTTGCATTAAAAAAATTGCAAGACGCTTTAGCAGCCGAAGAGATAGATTTTACCGTTAGCGCTGCTGCTGAATATATGCTTGACAGCTATTTTTTTGAGCTGATTGAAAAAGAGGTACCCTTACTAACGTTGAGGGATAATCTGATTTTAACGGAATTTTCTTTTGGGTTTATGCCTGATAATCCGAAGAAAATGAGTTTTAGTATGATCACCAGTGGATATTCACCGATCCTCGCTCACCCGGAACGGTATGCTTATTATCACGATAATTATAAGAACTTTCATTTACTGCAGGAGCTAGGTTTTTTGCTGCAGGTTAATTTACTCTCTCTTACAGGATATTACGGCGCACCGGTAGCAAAGGCTGCAAAGTATATCATCCAAAACGGGCTGGCTTCTTTTGTCGGTACCGATCTTCACCATGAAAGGCATATGGCTGCACTGCAGGATGCCGGTAATCAAAAAATATTTTCGGAGGTTTTTAAGGGCGAACAATGGAATGAGGGGCTTTAGCTGCGCTAAAGAGATGGGAACACGGATTAAAGGGTTCAAAAGTTCAAAGGTTCAAAAGTTCAAAAGTTCAAAGGTTCAAAAGTTCAAAGGTTCAAAAGGCTCAAAAGTTCAAAGGTTCAAAGGTTCAAAGGTTCAAAAGTTCAAAAGTTCAAAGGTTCAAAAGGCTCAAAAGTTCATGAGGCTCAAAACAATTTAACAATTTAACAATTTAACCATATAACCATATAACCATAAAACGTTGAACCTCCTAAACCCTCCAGTCTACAATCTCATGCTCCCATTCTTTTTTAAAAGGAGCGGTGATTTTAATGTAGTTGTCGGTGAAGCCTTCCATCATGCCATTTTTATTGGCAGTTTCAAATAATACTTTGCGGGTTTGGCCAATATGTTGCTGCGTAAAAGCCTGTGTTTTTGTGTAGCTGAGGTTGCGCAGGATCTTGTTGCGTTCATTGCGTTTTGACATGGGCACAATAGGTCCAAGGCTCAGTGCATGGGTATTGTCTCTTTCTGAATAAGTAAATACATGCAAGTAGCTGATATCAAGCTCTTGCAGGAACAAAGCGGTTTCGTTAAACAGTTCATCTGTTTCGCCGGGGAAACCCACAATAACATCTACACCAATACAGGCATGAGGCATCATGGTTTTGATGAGTGTTACTTTCTCTGCATAAAGTTCTCTTTTATAACGCCTGCGCATAGCCGCCAATACCTCGTTGCTGCCGCTTTGCAATGGAATATGAAAGTGGGGCATAAAATGCCGGCTGTTGGCTACCAATTCAATCATGTCATTGGTAAGCAGGTTGGGTTCGATGGAAGAAATTCTATAACGGGGAATGTCGTCTTTTGCATCCAGCGCTTTGATAAGATCAAAGAAGTTTTCTTCATTGGTCCTTCCGCCGGAAAAACCTTTTCCAAAATCGCCGAGGTTAATACCGGTGAGTACGATCTCTTTTGCACCGCCTGCTGCAATACTGCTGATATTGTTTGTTACATTTTGAATACGATCGCTGCGGCTTTTGCCACGTGCCATAGGGATGGTGCAGAAACTGCAATTGTAATCGCAACCGTCCTGCACTTTTAAAAAGATACGGGTACGTTCATTCACAGAATGTGATGCCGTAAAAATATTGACATCTTCTATATCGCAGCTGCAGATCTTGGCTGCATCATTGATCTTTAAAGCTTTAATATGATCTGCTATATTAAATTTCTCCGCTGCGCCCAGCACAAGATTTACGCCGGGGATCGCTGCAATTTCTGCTGGTTTTAACTGGGCATAACAACCGGTAATTACCACCATTGCTTCGGGCGCCTTGCGTTGTATTCTGCGCACCAATTGCCGGCATTCCTTATCGGCATTATCGGTTACAGAGCAGGTATTGATTACATATACGTCTGCCACTTCATCAAATTCTTTTTTTTCAAAACCATCTTTCTCCAGCATACGGCCCATGGCCGTTGTTTCGGAAAAATTAAGCTTGCATCCCAGTGTATGTAAGGCAACTGTGCGATTCATGGGCGCAAAGGTAAGGAAGGAGGTTGATTCCTGGAGGACTGAATAACGAATAGCAGTTTAGCTTGATTCGATAATAAATTTCGGGCTTGACTAAGGAGGGATGAGCGACTCCCGACTAACGACTTTTCACTTCCTCCTAATGGTCTATCTTTAACTTTAAATAGTAAAACTATTTTTCCATTTATAGTTGAAAAAGGAGAGTCGAAAAATGGATTGTAAAATCAACGAGATGTACGCATTGTTTTTTCAGAATTTTAATAAAATCGTGCCTCTTATTGGAAGGTTATACCATTTTAACAGGAGCAGCCACTATGACAAGTTTAGCAGCATTTAATAATTTTACCGGTGATCTGGAAAAACAGGAGCATTTGATGCCGGTATTGTTTATCGGGCATGGGTCGCCCATGAACG
>CANNJE010000172.1 GCA_947504605.1 Chitinophagaceae bacterium | reverse complement strand
TACGATTATGGCAGTGAATAAAACCAGTGGTTGTGTGGATTATGACAGTGTGGATGTAAAAATTGTAACGACTATTTTTGTGCCGAATGCTTTTTCACCCAATGGGGATAATATAAATGATGTGTGGGGTATTCCGGCATTACAATCTTATCCTGAAGCAGTGGTTACCATTTATAACCGTTATGGTCAAAAAATATTCGAATCGCTGGGTTATACCAAAGCGTGGGATGGAACTTATAAAGGGAAAAAACAACCCATGGGTTCTTATGTTTACCTGATAAAACCTACGGCTAATGCAGTTGAGTATCTGAAGGGTACTGTAACCATTATTTATTAATCATTTTTTTTCTGACAATTTCGTTTGTGCTGTTTTGAACTTTGGTTTGAGAAAACAGCATAAAAAAGCCCCATTCAAATCGAAATGGGGCTTTTGTTTTCAAGGTTTTATTTTAATCATTTCTTCTTTCTCTTGGAGCAAAAGTTCTTTTTCTTTCGCCGCCTTCTCTGCGTCCACCGCCGGCGCTGTAAGCAGATTCTCTTCCGGCACCTTCACCTTCGTCGCCTGCTCTTTTAAAACCACCATCGGCTTCGTTCATACGAACGGTGCGGTTGTTGTATCTTTTACCATCAATGGCTTTGATCATTTTACCAGCATTGGCTTTGTCAACTTCCACCCAAGTGTTCATGTCACGCATATCTATCTTACCCAATACTTCTTTTTTAAGATTGCTTTCGTCTAAGATAAACTGCAGGAAACTTGCTTTGTAAAAACCATCTTTGGTACCAAGGTTTACGAATAGTCTTGTAAAACCATTGTCTCTTCTGTTGAAACTGGTGCGGTCTTTACGGCTGCTATCGTCTCTTACGCCATCAAATCTTTCTCTGTTGCTTCTACCTGCATCTTTAGCATTAAGGTCTTCTGCATTTTCATAATATTTCAAAAAGTGATCAAACTCTAAAGCTGCTACTCTTTGTAATACTTCTTCTTTGCTTACGTTTTCAAATTTTTTCATCAGATCGGGCAAGTACGTTTCATAATCACCGTTAGATATATCGGTGCTGATTAGCTTGTCCATAAAATGAAAAAATTGTTTGCGGCAAACATCTTTACCACTAGGAATATCCAGTTTATGAAACTGTGCATTCACCATTTTTTCGAGGGTTCTTATTTTAAAAGTTTCTCTGCTATGGCAGATAGACAAACAGATACCGGTTTTACCGGCTCTACCTGTACGGCCACTTCTATGGGTGTATACTTCAATATCATCGGGTAATTCGTAGTTGATTACATGGCTAATACCATCTACATCGATACCACGGGCAGCCACGTCGGTAGCTATTAGTAACTGAAGTGATTTGCTGCGGAAACGACCCATCACACGGTCTCTTTGTTGTTGGGTAAGGTCACCATGAAGTGCTTCGATTTCGTAACCTGCTTTAGACAATCTTTCGCTGATATCCTGAGCGTCGGCTTTGGTACGTGTAAAAATAATACCGTACATACCCGGGTTAAAATCTATTAAACGTTTTAATGTTTCATAACGGGAATGTGCAGGTGCTACAAAAAACTGGTGGTCGATGTTTACGTTACCACTGTTCTTTTTACCAACGGTAATTTCCTTTGGATTTTCCATGAAGTTTTTTGCAATCGCTCTCACTTCCGGTGGCATGGTTGCACTAAACAACCAGATGCTTTCCCTGTTGATGGTATTTTTTAGCACAAAGTCGATATCGTCACGGAAACCCATGTTTAGCATTTCATCTGCCTCATCCAATACCACGTATTTTACTTTTTGCAGATCGATTGCTTTTCTTTCAATAAGGTCAATCAAACGGCCGGGCGTTGCCACAACAATTTGTATACCTCTTTTAAGATTACGGATCTGCATTACGATGGATGCTCCACCATAAACAGGTTCTGCGTTCACCCCTTTGCTGTGTTTGCAAAAAGATACCAGGTCGTTGGTGATCTGTAAACACAATTCTCTTGTTGGGCAAACGATCAATGCCTGAGGAAATTTGTCAGCAGGGTTCATCAATTGCAGCAGGGGTAAACCAAAAGCGGCCGTTTTGCCGGTACCGGTTTGCGCCAAGCCTACAAAATCTGTAGTACCTGATAATAGTACAGGGATAGCCTGTAACTGAATAGGAGTAGGTTCTGTAAAACCTAAATCTGTTGTTGCCATCACGATGTTTTCGTTGAGGCCTAATGCTTCAAATGCATTCATTGTATAAATTATTTAAAATAAAGACCGGGCTGATGCGTTCGCAAAAAGCACATGTGGTCAAAAAAAAAGTTTTTGATGGTCACATGTAATGCGTCTGGCCGTTGTAGAAAGAAATTATCTAATGGTATTAACTGTTTTTAATACCTGCTGTCAACAGCAATCTGGGCATGTCATGTAATTCTCAGAAATTCTAAAATCGGCGCAAAGGTAAGGGTTTATAGTTTAAAAATGATAATAATTTAAAAGTATTGTGATTGTAGGTGCCATTCATACAGCGGCGAAGGCAATCCATTTTTGTTTTTCTATTGACATAGCAGTTCCAATGTTAGGAACTTCCCATCAACTGTTTTAGGGAACATTTGGGTACGAAAAGGCACGAAATGGCACGAAATAGCACGTTTGGGCACGAATGGGAATGATTGGGCACGAATGGGCACATTTGGGCACGTTTGGGTATGGTTTGGGCAACTATCTACGGAGGGGCCCCGAAGGGGATACGGGGGGATTGGGGAGGGACCCCTAAGGGAGTCGGGGGTCAAAAGTCAAAAGTCGGGAGTCAAAAGTCAAAAGTCGGGAGTCAAAAGTCAAAAGTCAAAAGTCAAAAGTCAAAAGTCAAAAGTCAAAAGTCAAAAGTCAGGAGTCTGAATTAATATATACAGGTAACAGTTCAATTTTCTGCTTAAGTTTACTTTTGAAATTTGTATTGGATTATTGGTCTTAAAAGAAAAATATTTGTTAAGGCAATTGATTATCAGTCATTTCTTTAGATTTGGCATATAACTTGAATACATCATAAAAAATTTAAAATATGAAAAAACAATTTCTATTTCTTGCATTCCTGCTAAGCATTGGTATGTCTTCTGTTTTTGCCCAGGGGTTTAAACTTGGTATTAAGGGCGGAGCCGATATTCATAAAATAGATAGCAAGGCTTTTTCTGACCAGTTTAGTTATGGTTATCACCTGGGTGGATTTGCTCAGATAAATCTGAGTAAAAAATGGGGTATTCAGCCCGAGGTATTGTTTAGTCAGGTAAATATTGATACGAGTAGTATTTTTAGTGATATTTATGCTTTTAATTCAGTGTCTCAGGTAAAGCTTCAATATTTAAGAATTCCTTTATTGCTAAACTTTAGTCCCAATCCGTTTGTAACGCTGCAAGTGGGACCTCAATATTCGATCCTTATGGATAAAAACAGTAGTCTTGTGAAAAATGGTACCGATGCTTTTGCTAAGGGAGATTTTAGCATGATCGGCGGTATGCAATTAAATATTGCTAAAATAAAAATTTACGGAAGGTATGCAGTGGGATTAAATAATATCAATGATATTGATAACCAGGATCAATGGAAAAATCAAAATATTGAAATTGGTGTGGGGATATCGATCCTATAAAAAAATACTCAAGGTCTTAATACCTGAATGGTTCCGTCGAGTGCTACTTTAATAACAGCACTGGGGGAAGCGGGTGTTAGATCATCCTGACGGTGTTGAACAATGTAGTCAACACCGTTTTTTATTTCGATATCAATGTCTTCAAAAAAAGCAGGTGGTGGGTATCCGGAGATATTGGATGAAGTAGAAACAATGGCTTTGCCAAATTGCAGAATGAGTTCTTTGCAAAAAGGATCATTTACAATTCTGATACCAATGCTTCCATCTTTATTGATCAGATTTTTTGCGAGGTTACGTGCCCTTTCATAAATGACAGTGGTTGGTTTGTGCACTCCCTTTATATAATCAAAAATAAGCGGGTCGGGATCTTCGGTATATTGAATAATATCTTTTTCATCTGCCAGCAGAATGATCATACTTTTTTCTTCATTCCTTTTTTTGATTCTGAATATTTTTTCAACGGCTTCTTCATTGCCGGCATCACAGCCAATGCCCCATACGGTATCTGTGGGATAAAGAATAATACCTCCATTATTCAATACATTCAAACAAGGTTGTATGTCGTAAGAAAAGCTCATTTTATTAATTTTTTATAAACATTGTTTACCTGCTCGGCACATTTTTGCGCTGTAAATTTTTGTGCATGGTCCCAACCTTTTTCTGTCATGGTTGCAGCCAGTGTTTTATCATTGGCAATGGCTTCCATTTTTAAAGCCAGGGATTCAAAATCGTAAGGATCAATATATGCGGCGGCATCGCCAGCAGCTTCCGGCATACAGGAAACATTGGAAGTTATAACCGGAACCCTGCTGAACAAAGCTTCCAGTATAGGAATGCCGAATCCTTCGAATGTTGATGGATAAATGAGGGCTTCTGCCATTTGGTAAATGGCAGGGAAATGTGCGGAGGATTTAAATCCTTCATTTTGTTTTGTTTCCCGATTCTCTGAAAGAAAAATGATTTGATCTTGTAGTCCGTTGCTGTTGATGTATTGTTTAACCTGCTCTTTATATTTGCCGCCACCACCGATTACAACCAGCGGGATTGGTAACCTGTTTTTTAAATGGTTGATGGCTTTGCAGATGGTGAGTAAATTTTTTCTTTCTATAATAGAGCCAACGTTTAAGAAAAAACGATCAGGAAGATTGTACAGCTTTCTTATTTTTTCTTTTTCTTCTGTGCTTATTTTTTT
>CANNJE010000171.1 GCA_947504605.1 Chitinophagaceae bacterium | reverse complement strand
CGGCAGGAACAAAATCTTCGATGCTTGGTGGAAGAAGAAACAATTGATCTGTGATTACAGGCTTGAATTTTTGCATACAAAAAAGACAACTTTTAAATGTTCTTTGTTGCATTACATTTATCAACACATGTGAATTCTCGGTCACCCTCATAACACCTGCAACGGCTTAAAGTATCTACTCTCTGGCTTCCTTTAACGCTTGTAATTCAATTTCAGCCGACAAACGAAAGTCTGTTTGTTTTATTTTTTCAAGAAGGGGTTTAATTGATGGGATAATTCCGTTGAGTTTCGCTTTTATAATTACACCTATTGTTCCTGTGAAAATAAGTCCAAGTTGTCCAGCAATTTTTCTGGCTTTGTAGTCATCCAAAATGATTGTACT
This sequence comes from Chitinophagaceae bacterium, assembly GCA_947504605.1. Lineage (GTDB taxonomy): Bacteria > Bacteroidota > Bacteroidia > Chitinophagales > Chitinophagaceae > Ferruginibacter. Next base: position 4,451 of record CANNJE010000171.1, on the reverse strand, counting down.
GTCTGGTGTTTCAAGTGCCAAAGCTATAGCACTGGATTCGCCTTTGTCTATTTGCATTTCCAAAAGTTGCTGGCTATATTTATCCTTAACAGTAACAATCTCAACCCATACTGGAAGAGGTTCACCATATTCTGTAGCAATATCTACAGTTGTTATGATTGACTTGTAAATTTTATGTAAAAGTTCAAGTTCGCCTATGTTTGCCAAAATAATAAAACAACTGGTATCGGAAATAATTGTCTTATGCATTTGCTACATCACTTGATAAGTCTTGTGGCGGAAAATTGAATATCGAAACACCGTAACTGCCCAACAACTCGGCAAAAGTTCGCTTTGTTAAGCCCGCAACTTCTGCCGCCTGCCCAAGAGAAAGTTTGCCCTGCTCATAAAGTTTTGTTGAAACAAGCATTGCAAGGTCTCGGTTATCAACGTCCAAAGAATCTGGTATATTAAGCGTCAATGTTTTCATTATTCAAATATAATATTTTTTAAGGACTGCTTAAATTTTTAGTAAGCATTTTTTAGGATGAGTCAGTTCAATAGGTTGATTTCATTCAACATTGCGTTTTATTAAAATTCATCCATTTCAACACGTTCCAGTGTGAGGGTTCTTTCTTTTAGGTAATGTATTTCAGAAATCAGGCCGCCTTCTTTGGGGCAATTTTGCAGGGCTTTTTTTCTTATCAGGTAACAATATAATTTTAACGTGCCTGGTTTGAGGTTCTTAAACAGGGTAGCGGGTAAGAGCACGGTTCCATTGTTGACGCTGTATTTTTGTTCGTTGTCTGCATCTGGTTTGGTGGTATCGATAACGGTGACGGACATACTGTCGTTGTCATTTACGCCATTAAATTTCAGCAGCAGGTCTGCAGTTTTAATAGTTGCTGGTAATTCGGATGCTAAGGTTACCGGTTCAAACACAAAGGGTTCTTCGTATGTTTTGCCAGCAATATCCGTAAAAGACCAGGTATGGGATCCGGTGAAATTGGCCATGGCTTTATTCAATTCATAAAAAGCACCTCTGGAACTACTGCTGTCTAAAGGGATTGTTTGTGCGTCAATTTGTACTTTGCTAGGGTTGTTTAATACAAGTGTGGTTCCAAGTGGGCCGGCAAAACGAAACTGTGCAGTACAATTCACCAGGGCTTCTCCTTCGGAATATGCCATTGTATAACTGGTATAAATGGTATCAGGTGCCACATCTTTGCTATTGCCTATCTCTTCGGAATTACAGGAAAATAAAAAGAGTACTAATAAAAACGGAAGCAGGGATTTTGCAGTCATAAACTATGTTTGGTATTAATACCGACAATTCAAAAAGGTAAATCCGGATTAACATTTATAAAAGGAATATGCCGCCCTTGTTAGTGTTAGAAATCCCTTTATCATCCTTCGTTTCGTTTGTCACGAAACGAGGCTTCGGAAATATGCCGCCCATGTTAGTGTTCGAAAACCATTTTATCATTCTTCGTTTCGTGTGCCACGAACCTAGGCTTAGAAAACCCTTTATCATCCTTCGTTTCGTGTTTCACCTTTAGATTTGCTCATAGAAGTGAATCATCCAGCTTTTAGCAAAAATTGTTTAGCTGCTTTATAATTAGGACTGTTAAAGCTTCCCAAAGCTTGCTTCATTGGGCTTTTAGGGTTATCTTTGCGCCTCAAAACAAATTAACCAATTTTTTAATTGTTTGTAGGACAAGGCGCATAGGTCAGATATAATCAACAACTCATCAAAGAATCAAAGAAGACCGAATACCAATAGACTAAGTCGTGCATACGTGTAAACCAACATTTTACGTATGAAAAACTTATTGCCCATTGCAGTTTTTATTACATTATTTACCATTTCTTTTTCTGCCCAATCGCAGCAAATTTTAAAGTTTATAGATGGAATAGAGCTTAAATCGGGTTTGATGGAGTATAGCAGTTCATTGCCAACGGTGGTGGAAACTAAAATTTTAGGAGAAAAAAAAGTTGTTGCAAATCTGTCTGCAGGTTTAAGATTGGCAACAGAAGCATGCAAATCATTACAATTTAAATATGCCCAGTTAATGGACGTAGAGATTGAAGCGGTTGCTAATTTTTCTATGTTTCAGTTTATCAATGAATGGTGGAATACCAAATACCGTTATGGTGGAGATAGTAAAAAGGGCATCGATTGTAGTGCATTTTCTGGGTTGTTATTAAATACGGTATATGGTTTTGTAATGCCCCGTACTGCAAGAGAACAATATAAAGCCAGTCAAAAAATAAACAGAGAAGAATTGCAGGAAGGTGACCTGGTATTTTTTAATACCCGTGGAGGTGTGAGTCATGTAGGCGTTTACCTCAGCAACGATTATTTTGTTCATGCAAGTGTACGAGAGGGCGTTACCATCAGCAGTTTAAATGATGCCTATTACAACCGAAAATTTATTGGCTGCGGAAGACTGAGCAATGAGAAAACACTGGTCAATTAAAAATATTAAATCCCTGAAAAAGCCGCTTCACGCATTGTGAAGCGGCTTTTTTTATATTGCTCTTTTAGTTTTTATATAAAAATTCCGATTGACCAAGAATGTTTGCCCGTCATAGTGTTTAGGCAATTTCATTTTCTTCCAGTTTGTTTCCGGACTGATCCATTTTTCTGATTGTTGGAGCGTGTCAAGTGAAACTTTTACAGAAAGGTTAAACCCCTCTACACAATTGCTCCACCTGTATAACAACTGCTTTCCTTCTGTTTTGTATTCCAGAACAGGTACAGCTTTTTGCCTGAGGTACTGATCAAAGATTTTAGATAAATCTTTGCCCGATTTTTTACTCATAAATGCTTCTATCTGTGCTGTGGTAACTGTTTGATGGTAGAATGTTTTGTTGAGGCCACGAAGGATCTGTCTGAATTTTTCATCATTGTTGATTAGCTGGCGAATGATGTGCAGCATATTGCCACCTTTGTCGTACATATCGCCGCTGCCTTCTTTGTTTACGCCGTATGGGCCAATAATGGGCTTGTCGTTGCTGATATTGCCCCTTATGCCAACCACGTAATCATTGCCTGCTTCTTTGCCATAATAATAATCTGTAAACAAGGTTTCACTGTAGTTGGTAAAACTTTCGTGTACCCACATGTCGGCAATATCTTTGGTAGTGATGTTATTGGCAAACCATTCATGTCCACTTTCGTGTATGATGATAAAGTCCCATTTTAATCCCCATCCTGATCCGGAGCGATCCCTGCCCATATAGCCGTTCTGGTAGCCGTTGCCGTAAGCAACAGCACTTTGGTGTTCCATTCCAAGGTGTGGTGCATCAATTAGTTTATAACCATCTTCATAAAAAGGATAGGGGCCAAACCAATATTCAAAAGCCTTCATCATTTTTGGCACGTCGGCAAATTGTTTTTTTGCTTTATCCAGGTTGTAATTCAATACCCAGTAATCAAGATCCAGTTTACCTTTTTCGCCCTCATAGATTTCATTAAAATGGCTGTACTTGCCAATGTATGGAATGATGTTGTAGTTATTAATAGGATTGGTTACCTGCCAGCTGTATTGTGTGAGTCCATTGCCCGTTGTTTTTTTGTCGATCATCCTGCCATTACCAACGGCCATCAAACTATCGGGAACGATCATACGTAAGATTGCGCCACTATCGGGTTCATCGCCCTGGTAATCTTTGCAGGGATACCATACACTGGCGCCCAATCCCTGACAAGCAACACTCATCCATGGATTTCCTTTTTTATCTTTTTTCCAGATCCAGCCACCGTCCCATGGGGGCCTGATCCCTTCTTTGGGTTTGCCATGAAAATATACAGTGATGGATGCCGGCCCTGGTTTGATCTTGTACATGGCATTGGGATCTCTTAGTGCTGCCCAATAAACATTTCCGTCTCTTGATAGCTTCAAAGATTTGTTGCCACTGATGATACTGTCTATGATCATGGGTTCCTGCATATCGATCTGCATCTGTTTTGCCCCTTCATCATAAAAGCGGATGATATTAATTCCCTGAATGGTTTTGGTATTGTAATCGGGTTGTACGGTTATGTCGTAATGCAATACATTCCATCCAAAACGACCAGGGCCTACACTGCCTCTGAGGCTGTCTTGCCGGGTGTCGGGCGGTCGAGCGGTCAATAACTGTGCAGTTGCCCAATTGGAAAAGACCAGTCCTGTTAATACAAGGAAAATGGTTTTAAGCCAGTTTTTAAAACTTATATTCATGCTTCGAATCATTTATAGAATGATAAAAATACCTATTATAACAATAGTTCGATTGCGATTATTGATAGATGGTATGTAAAGTGGTTTGTTTAAATTTACGCATCAATCGGTAATATGAGTTCACAAAAATATTGGAGGCTGTTTTATTTTCTATTTTTTTATTCCTTTTTATTTGTTTCCTGCTCTTCAAGAAAACAAACGGATAAAAAAATATTTCATTACAACGAAACAAGTGGTATAGCTTCT
>CANNJE010000170.1 GCA_947504605.1 Chitinophagaceae bacterium | reverse complement strand
TGTTCTCATAATATAAGGTTATAAATAATTCCTACCCCCAGATTAGGCACTGAGTCGGATTTTTCTGCCCGTTAGCAAATTTAAGTTTCGTTAGTTTCATATTCTCATAAAGTAATTATTGTTTCAGGGTTTCTTAATATCCTAATTTTTTACTGTCGAAGTCTCACGCCGTTGCAGGTGTTTGCAGGTTGTAGAGTCCGCTTCAAATAATTGAAATCCCTTCACCGAATAAAAAAAAGGAACCGCCTGGTTCCTTTTTTATGAGTATTTTTTATTCAGACATCATTTCCTTCACTACCCTTATCACATCTTCTGTATTGGGTTTTGCAAAATAATCTCCATCACTGCCATATCCCGGCCTGTGGGCTTTTGCCGTAAGTGTTCTTGGCGAAACATCCAGGTATTTGTACCCTTTTTGTTCTTCCATTACTTTGTTAAACATATAAGCAGCCGCACCTCCGGGCACATCTTCGTCTATAAATAAAATGCGGTTTGTTTTTTTAAGAGATTCAACAATACTATGGTTAATATCAAAAGGCAACAAGGTTTGTACATCTATTACCTCACAATGAATACCAAACTTCTCTAGTGTTAAAGCGGCTTCCTGCACAATACGAAGCGTAGAGCCATAACTTACCAAACTAATATCATTTCCCAGCTTAATAATTTCGGGTATGCCTAAGGGTATGGTATAGGCCAGTAAGTTGGAAGGTAATTTTTCTTTTAACCTGTATCCATTCAGACATTCAATAATAAGCCCGGGATCATTGCCCTGCAACAAAGTATTGTACATACCCACTGCCTGCGTCATATTGCGGGGAACACAAACATAAATACCCCTGAGCGCATTTACAATCATCCCCATAGGCGAGCCACTATGCCAAATCCCTTCTAACCGATGGCCACGTGTACGTACGATTAATGGAACACTTTGCTGGCCAGCCGTACGAAAATGGGTTGTAGCCGCATCATCACTCAGAGGTTGCAAACCATATAAAAGATAATCAAGGTATTGTATTTCTGCAATCGGTCTTAACCCCCTTAAGGCCATACCAATCCCCTGCCCAATGATGGTCAATTCACGAATGCCGGTATCAAATATCCGATGATAACCATGTTTTTCCTGAAGGCCACTAAACCCCTGATTCACATCACCGATATAACCCAGATCCTCCCCAAATGCGGCTACTTTTGGATTGGTGGTAAACAGCTGATCAAAGTATTGATTAAGCACTTCAAAGCCATTTACCATTGCTGCATCTTCCTTATAATAAACAGGGATAACAGGCACATTTAATGCCGACTTTGCCCTTTCATTATAAAGGTGACTATCGTACAATTGCTCACTCTTTTTAAGCAGATCCTGGTAATATTCACTCACCGCATTGGATGCTTCATGGCCCTGCGGCAAAATTTGAATACAGTTAAAAAGTGTTTTTAAAATATCCCTTCGCATGGGTTCACGCAAGGAACTAAGGTCATCAGAATATTTTTGAATATCCCCCTGCAAATGAACTGCATTGCCAAGTACCGCTGCTACTTCTGCCACCATAGCTTTTATTGGCGTAAAATATTTATCCCATGCTTTTTGTTTACTCTCCCTCACAAAAATCACTGCATTCTTTTCAATCTCGTCCAGCTCTTCAGCTTCTGCCAGTGCATTTTCCAAAACCCACTGCCTCATTTGCTTTATGCAGTCCCATTCTTTTTCCCATGCCAGCCTTTCTACATCCTTATAACGCTCATGACTACCCGAAGTAGAATGTCCCTGAGGTTGTGTTATTTCTTCTACATGAAACAAGGCTGGTGTATGGGTATCCCTTATTTGCTGAATAGCATGTTCAAGTACCTCGCACATACCCGCATAATCCCATCCTTTTAATTTATAGATATTAATTCCGTTACTTCCGTTGTGTTGTTGCATTCCTGCCAATGCTTCTGAAATAGACCCCTTGGTTGTTTGATATTTTTTGGGTACAGAAATTCCGTAACCATCATCCCACACAAATGCTGCTAAAGGAACCTGCAATACACCTGCTGCATTGATGGTTTCCCAAAAATGCCCTTCACTGGTAGAAGCATCGCCAATGGTACTGAAACATATTTCGTTTCCGTTGTTGCTTAGTTCCGGAAAAGCATGTAGTTCCGGTACATTCCTAAAAAGCTTTGATGTAAATGCCAGCCCCAATGCTCTGGGCATCTGCCCCGCAGTTGGTGCAATATCGCTTGATACGTTTTTTAAATGTGCCAGCGGCAGCCAATTACCCTCGGCATCTACCATTTTAGTGGCAAAATGAGCATTCATTTGCCTTCCGGCACTAAAAGGTTCATGATTCACATCCGGATCAGCATAAAGCTGCGAAAACAATTGCTCTACCGTGGCCAAACCTGCTGCAAACATAAAAGTTTGATCCCTGTAATAACCTGAACGAAAATCGCCCGGCTTGAAAAATTTGGCCATTGCCAGCTGTGCAACCTCTTTTCCATCTCCAAATATGCCAAATTTGGCCTTGCCGGTTAACACCTCCTTGCGCCCCAACAAACTCGTTTGCCTGCTTTCACAGGCTATACGGTAGTCTCTTAATACCTCATTTCTAAAAGTATCAAAACTTAATTTTTCCTGTAATTCAGCGTCTGTTTGATTAGGCATATGCTTATAGCTATTATTGAGACAAAAGTATTGAATTTGTGTTTGTTTGTTAAAAAACTACTAAGACAGCTACAATTTAGTCTGTAATAAAACGTTTTATTATCTTTGAACTCAATTTAAAAAATTAAAATCATGAAAAAAATATTACTCTTATCTGCTTTTACCTGCTTTTCGGTAATGATGTATGCCCAAAATGATGGTCATAATCATGCTAAACCAGTAGCACCAGTCGCAGTTGAAGTTGCTAAACCAGTTTTAGTTGAAAGCCTGCTATTGAAAGAAACAGAGCACGATTTTGGTAAAATACCACAAGGCAAACCCGTAACCTATGTTTTTGAAGTAGTAAATACTGGCAAAACAGCCCTTAAAATTGATAATGTGCAGGCTAGTTGCGGATGTACAACACCAGAGTGGGACAGAGAAAAAGCGATCGAGCCAAGTACAAGTTCTAAAATTACAGTAGGTTACAATGCTGCTGCAGAAGGTCCTTTTACAAAACTGGTTACCATAACTTATAACGGTACTCAAACAAAACAATTAACCATTAAAGGGGAAGTTTGGAAAACACCTGCAGCAAGTGCTCCTGCCAACGAAGCTGTCAGCGGTCTTAAAAATTAATTTTAAATAAATAACCACATGAAAAAAATCTTATTTACAGTATTAGCATTTACTATTACAACAATTGCAGTTGCACAGAAAAAAGTGGCAGATGTTGCTCAATTTAAATCTGAAACAATTGATCTTGGAAAAATTAAAGTAAGCAACCCAGCTACGGCAGTTTTTCAGGTACAGAACATCAGTAAAGAACCCTTGATTATCGAAACAGCTAATCCTACTTGCGGTTGCACCATTGGTGATTATACCAAATCTCCAATTGCTCCCGGTAAAAAAGGAGAAGTAAAAGCTACTTACAATGCTGCTTCAGTGGGCGCTTTTACAAAAACAATGACTGTAAAATTTGCAGGAATTGATGAGGTTAAAAGCATCACTATTAAAGGAGAGGTTTTAAACGAAGAAGATTATGCAAAATTGAAGCCTGCTGTGTTAAACACCGCTTCTGTAAAAGAAGCAAAAGCAGAAGCTACTAATGGCCAAAAAATCAAAAAGAACTAAATGTACGTTTAAGGCATAACAAAAAAACTCCGGTTATTAACCCGGAGTTTTTTTATACCTTCTACTTCCCATAAAAGACGAATGAATCTTAAATACAACCGTTATGTTTATTAATGCGATTGAAAAGGTTGCTCATTTTACCCGACCTGTTCACAGTATACTTCGTACTTATGCCGGCAAACAGGTGATACCATCTGCGGCTACCCTGTTTTTTGTAAATGAAGAGGGCTATGCCATCACCTGCAAGCATGTGGCAGAAATGTTGTTATCATCAGAAGCCATCAACCAGCGTTATCAGCAATTCAAAAATGAAAAACAACAGCTGGTTAATGATCCAAAACAAAAACAATTAGTAAAGGGGCTTGAATTAAAATACAAACTCAATGCAGATCAAACCATACAATTAAAAAATAATTTTGTAGACTGTGTTGATACCATGAGTGGATTTACTTTTAACCTGCATCCAACACTCGATCTGGCAATCATAAAATTTAACGATTACAATAAACTTCATTATACAGAGTATGCAAGATTCCTAAAAGATGAAACTAAAATTCAACAGGGGAAATTTTTATGCCGCCTTGGGTTCCCTTTTCCGGAATTTACCAATTACACTTACAACAGTATAACAGATGATATTGAATGGACCAGTACCGGGGTAAATGTATCCCCCCGTTTTCCAATAGAAGGAATGGTTACCAGGTTCCTGGCAGATGAACCCAATAAAATGTATGGAATTGAACTAAGCACCCCCGGACTCAGAGGACAAAGTGGAGGCCCCTTGTTTGACAACAATGGTATTGTTTATGGAATGCAGTTCAGCACCAAACACCTGCACCTTGGCTTTGACCTGGTAGACAAAGAAATCATGGTGAATACTAGCATCAAAAAAGTGTCTGATTATTCCTTTATTCACCTTGGCCAATGCATTCATGTAAATGTGATAAAAGCTTTTTTAAAACAACATAATGTAAAATATTATGAAGAATAATTTTATTAAAGCAATCATCCTATTTATGAATGAATCTCAAAGCTGCCAACCGGAACGATCTAGTTTTAACTTTGAACTATTAACTTTGCCTCATGTTACAAATAAGCCATCGTGGGCAGGAAATGCCCGCCTCTCCCATTCGCAAACTGGTTCCTTTTGCAGAAGCTGCTAAAAAGAAAGGAATTAAAGTGTACCATCTTAATATTGGC
>CANNJE010000169.1 GCA_947504605.1 Chitinophagaceae bacterium | reverse complement strand
GCTGTTGTCTCAAACAAACGCTATAAGGTTTGCTTGGCAACAGGGCCTGCCCTGCCAACCTTATAGGTTGGTAAGTCTTTTAAGTCTTCAGCATTTGTTCCTTGATGACGGTTTGAAGTGCTGTTTGGAATAGGAAGGGATAAAAGGTTCAATGGCACAAAGTGGATGGTTGAATAGTTGAATTGTTATATTGTTGAATGCTGTAAGGTTGAAAAGGTTGCGAAAACTTATAGGTTTTTGTAATCTGCGACCATCCGTTTAATCTGTGTTTTCCGCGTTCTATTCTTTTGGAACACGGATAACAGTTTACTGTCTTTATCCAAAAAGGAAAAGTACAATCCGTTATGAACTTAATCATACAGGAAACCTTTTTTATTGTTTAATTTTAAGGTTGTATTTAAACAACAATAAACCCTTTGCACAATAACGAACATAAAAGCAGCTATAGCCTAAAGCAGGAAGTGGTTCATAGTATGATTCATGCATTTGGAATATTATTTGGTATTATTAGTATACCGATTCTTTCGGTGCTGGCTTCTAAAAATTTAAATGTACCGGGTATAATTGGTGCCAGCATTTATGGGTTTTGTTTTATTATGTTGTTTACTTTTTCTACCCTCTATCATGGCTTTCAACATCCGCAGGTGAAGCGGGTATTGGAGATTTTTGATCATATCAGTATCTACTTTTTGATAGCTGGTACTTACACGCCTTTTCTATTGATTTACCTGAGGAATTCTTTTGGTTTTACACTGCTTGCCATCTTGTGGGGACTTACTTTACTGGGCATATTTTTTAAAGTGTTTTTTACCGGCAGGTTTAATATTGTTTCTGTTATTATTTACTTGCTGATGGGATGGATCTTTATTGCCGGAGGAAACCGCTTTTTTGAAGCCATCCCCAGCGATGTTCTTATCTTCCTAATAATTGGGGGCTGTTTGTATACGATTGGCGTTATCTTTTATTTATGGAAGGGCAATGGCTGGCACCATGCAGTATGGCATTTTTTTGTACTGGCTGCTGCTGTTTGTCATTATGTGGCGGTGTTACTGGCGGTGTAGGTATTGGACTTCCTACAAGTGTTCATTCGATGACTTTTTTAATTTGTAGTTGGTATGGATAAAATAAATGTAGATGATACAAATGTCAATTCAATATTAACCTGTGTTGTTGGTATTGGCAATCCTTTGCGGGGCGATGATGGGGCAGGAGCTTTTGTTTGCAGGCAACTGGAAGAAAAAAATATAGCAGGCCTTTCTGTATTCATCAGCCATCAATTAGATATGGGACTGGCAGCGGAGCTGTCTAGATTTGACAGGGTGGTATTTATAGATGCTTCGTTGGAAGAAAGTTACTTTTCTTTTTTACCCTTATCAATCGATAACAAAGAAGTACAACCTTTTTCTCACCAAATAAATATGGGAGTGTTGGCCGGACTTTGCAGGCAATTGTTTAACAGCCATACCGCTTTTTATGTATGTGCTATTGGAGCCCGTTCTTTTGAGATAGGGGAAGGTTTATCCGATACAACCATGCAGCATGCTTTGGCAGCAATAACGCAATTGGAAGCCTGGATAAAACAGCCCGCCTAATTTCTTTCAAGCAATTTTACGGTATTACCTCCGGCATCCAATACTTCAATTCTGATGGGCATCTGGCCAATGGCATGTGTGGAGCAGGATAGACAAGGATCGTAACAGCGGATGGTTGATTCCACCCTGTTTAACATTCCTTCTTGTATATCATTTCCTTTTACATATTGTTTGGCTACTTCCAATACAGAATGATTCATGGAAGGATTGTTTTGTCCGGTAGCGATCAGTAAATTAACGTTAACCAGTTTGCCGGTATCATCTGTTTTGTAATGATGAAACAGCGTGCCACGTGGTGCTTCAGAGCTTCCGATGCCTTCGGTATAATTCCATCTTCCATGGTGCTGAATATGGGTGGACGTAACTTCGGGATCATTTAAAATGATTTCAGCCATTTCCACATCACTAAGCGCTTCTATTAAACGGGTATAATGAAAATAAAAAGTTCCATGTACCGGTTTGCCGCCGTTCATGGCTTTAAAGATTTCAAATTCTTTTTGTGCCAGGGGCGTTTTCATTTTAGTGGCCACATTTAATCTAGCCAGCGGACCCACTCTGTAAAATCCTTTTTCAAAACCATAGGGTTTGTAATAAGGGTATTTTAGATAAGACCAGTTTACCGAACGTTCGGCAATAAATTCTGCATACCTGGCCGGTGCAATCTGATCTTGTAAGATGGTACCATCGGTATCAATAAAACGGAGTTTGCCATCATACAATTCATGTTCGCCATTGGGGCCAACAGTTGCCATGTATAAAGTGGGCGCAGTGGCAAATGAATTGACCATTGCTTCATTATCTATATGGAATTTTTTGATGATCTCAATTCCTTTCTGTACGGTTTCAATGGCTTCGGGTATCCATTGCAGTAAGGCAAGCCTGTTTTCTTCTGTTAAGGGGAAAGCCATACCGCCGGGAACGATGCCCATGATATGAATTTTTTTACCCGTGATGCGTTCACTTAATTCCTGTCCGAATTTTCTTAACCGTATTCCCTTTAATGCGATGTCGGGATATTTCTCGGCAAGGCCCAGTATATTTCTTTTAGCAGGATCGCTGTCGTAGCCCAATAAAAAATCGGGAGAAGATAAATGGAAAAAGGACAATGCATGTGAGCTCAGGTTTTGGCCAATATGCATTAACCTTCTCAGCAAGTTGGCGGTATAAGTGGGTTGAATGCCCTGTATCATTTCACATGCTTTTACACTGGCCAATGTGTGGCTGGTGGGGCATATGCCGCAGATACGTGGTGTAATGGTGGGCATTTCGGTATACATTCTTCCCTCGCAAAATTTCTCAAAGCCTCTGAATTCATTTACATGAAAGAGGGCGTCTTCTACATTGCCGTTTTCGTCCAGTTGAATGGAAATTTTAGCATGCCCTTCGATCCTGGTTACCGGGGATATATAGATGGTTCTTTTTTCTGCACTAGCCATATTTTAATTTTTTAACGTCACTTAAATTGGGGATACGGTCATTTAAAAATTCGAACAAAACATAAAAGATGGTATCTGCACTGGGTGGGCAGCCGGGTATTACAAAATCTACATGCACTACTTCCTGCAGGGGCACTACTTTATCGTTTAGTTTTAAAAGCGCTTCATGATTGGGTACCTGTCCTTCGGTATCATTGCTTACGGCATTTACATAGGCAGCGTCAAACACTTCTTTTAGGGGAAAATAATTGCGCATACCGGTTACGTTTGTCATCACTGCACAGTCGCCAAATGCAATGAGTATTTTGGCATTTTTGCGGATATGTTTTATTTCTTTCCAGTGTTCATCGCTTGTTACCGAACCTTCTACCAATGCAATGTCTACTTCCGGAAAATCCTTTCCATCCACGATCGGACATTTTACAATATCTGCCAGCTTGGCCACATCCAATATGCGCTCATCAATATCCAGCAATGACATATGGCATCCAGAACATCCTCCCAGCCATGTGGTTCCCAGTTTTTTCTTAGTCATTTTTTTGTATTAAGTATTTATTAAAACCTACGTTTTTATTCTTTATTAGAGTCCCATCTTTCTTTTCTCTACCAGTTCGCAAATCATTTCGGGATTTTTATTTAACTGTCCCTGTACAATTGCTTTTGGCCAGATAGCGCCGGTAGGGCAGGCGTGCAGGCATTTTCCGCAGGAAGTGCAGGTAATGGATTCACCCCATGGGGTATTAAAATCAGAGATTACCCTCACTTGGTTTCCACGGTTCATCACATCCCAGTTATAAGCACCTTCCACTTCGCCGCAAACCCTTACACAGCGGGTGCACATGATACAGCGGTTGTGATCCAGTACATACCATGCATGCGATGTATCTACATTACATTGCGGAAACAGGAATGGATAACGGATATGATCCAGCTCTACTTTATAGCCAAGGTTTTGTAATTCGCATTTTCCATTGGCAACACAAACAGAACATACATGATTGCGTTCTGCAAAAAGTAATTCGGTGGTAATGCGCTGGTATTTTTTGAGTCTTTCTGTTTTGGTGCTGATCACCATATTGGCGGCTACCTTGGTAGTGCAGGCTGATAATAATTTGTTCATGCCTTCTATTTCTACCAGGCATAAACGGCAAGCACCCGTATCCGTTAGTCCTTTTAAATGGCACATGGTGAGCATGTCGATATCGTTTTCCCGGCACACTTCAAGAATGGTTTTGCCGGTGTCGACTTCTAGTTTATTTTCATCGATGAATATGAATATTTTAGCCATGCCAATGAATTTATTTTTAGTGTACTATTTTTTAAACAGCCTTATCCGTATAAGGGATGTTTTATTCAAGATCAATCCTTGTTTCGTATTCCTGTCTGAAATGCCTGAGTGTACTTAACAGGGGATTGGGGGCTGATGCACCTAATCCGCAAAGGCTGGTTTCTTTTACATACTGTGCCAGTTCTTCCAGTCTTTCCACATCAATGCTGGTTCCTTTGTTGTCGCATATTTTTTGTAGGAGGTCGTGCATCATTTTTGTGCCAACCCTGCAGGGTACACATTTTCCGCAACTTTCGTCCATACAGAATTCCATAAAATATCGGGCAACATCCACCATGTCGGAGCTTTCGTCCATTACAATTAATCCTCCTGATCCCATGATAGAACCAAGGCTGGTGAGGGAATCATAATCCATTTTTACATCCAGGTGTTCTGCAGGGATACAACCTCCGGAAGGCCCTCCGGTTTGTGCTGCTTTAAATGCAGCGCCGCCCTGAATACCTCCGCCGATTTCGTATACAATTTCTCGTAGGCTGGTACCCATTGGTACTTCTATCAATCCCGAATAATTTATTTTTCCTGCCAGTGCAAATACTTTGGTGCCGGCACTTTTAGGGGTTCCTATATCGCTGTACCATTCCCCTCCATTGTTGATGATGG
>CANNJE010000168.1 GCA_947504605.1 Chitinophagaceae bacterium | reverse complement strand
TGGTTTGTAAGAATTAGCTAAAGCCGTAAAATCATTTGTAAATGAACCTGTAGCATTAGAAGCAATGGCGTTGCTTAAAACTCCCAGATGGTTTCTATGTCTGATAACAATAAAAGCTGTTCCTTGTTTTGCAATAGGAATTGAGATGGGAGTAAGTCCATCTAATTCTACAACAGTGCCGTTGGAAAGTAAAAATCCAGCTTCTCTTCCAGTGACGGTACTAACCAGTGCATCTGCAGGCAAACCTGAAGAAGGTTTACGGTGTTCTATTAATACCCAGTCAACAACGTTTGCAGGTATAGAAGCAACAGATTCTGTTCCTATATAATTAAATGGAGTAACATTATAGGGTTGAGAAAGGGGGATAATTCCTGCGTTTAATAAAGAGGTATTCATAGCTGTTGAGCCATTCCATGGTCCTCTTAAATTAGCGGTTACATTCATGGTATAAACAGGGTCAGCAAGTTTCCATTCCTGTACAAATTCAGCAGCAGTAATACCTGTTGTGCTAACATAATCATTGGCAGCATCTCTTGTTACAGGTGTTAATTTTGCATTCCATACAGAACCGGTTAAGGTCCATGGAACAAGATTTGTTTCGGTGTTGCTGTTCAATTCAGCTGCCTGAATATAAGGGAAACGTATATCGGCTGTAAAACCGGTACCTGCTGTTTGAGCGAAAGTATATTTTCTTTTTAGTTCTCTTTCAGCCTGCGTTGGATCTCCGCCAGCACTTAGGGGAATCATCGTAACGGTAAGATCTGTTGGTGCAGAACCGCCGTTCGTAGTAACCTGCATATTGCTATTGTTAAATACACTTGGAGCGCCTGAAGTCCAGGAAGTTCTTTTTACGCTACCGATGATTTCTTTGTCTGCAGCAAATGTATAAGTGGCTGTAACCGGCGATGTTAAGGTAAAAGACGGGTTGTTGATGGGGTCGGTAGTGAAAACACCGTTGGTTAAAGTAACCGCATTGTTTACAACAGCAGAAGCGGTAAGTTTAACTACATCGGTAGCAGTTGTTTTATTGATTAGGAGATTTGCAATGGAAGATGCACCTGCATTCAGGTCTGAGTTGCCTGTTCCATTCATTTCAAGTATCCCGGTTGTACCAACACCTGTATAAGTGCCTGTATTGGTATAATTGCCCTGAACTTTCAAGGATCCATCATTGTTGAGTGTGCCTGCATTGTCTACATTTCCCTGAACAGTCACCTGGGCTCCTGCTTGCATAAAAAATGTTGCTCCGCTTTGGACAGTTAATTGAGCATTGCTGTTAAAACTTATAAAAAGTAACACAACAAGGGCCAAATATAATTTTCTGAATACCATGAATTATAATTTAGGTGTATTTTAAAATATTATTCTTAGTTAAAAAACAATTATTGTTTTTATTTTTTTAGGAATAGTTGCCGGTTAGTCTGGATACGAATCAGGATATAAAAATATAGATATATT
Source organism: Chitinophagaceae bacterium (assembly GCA_947504605.1). Lineage (GTDB taxonomy): Bacteria > Bacteroidota > Bacteroidia > Chitinophagales > Chitinophagaceae > Ferruginibacter. The sequence continues at coordinate 3,549 of CANNJE010000168.1, read as the reverse complement.
TTGGATTTCCTCTACCATAAAAGGGGTATTTTTCGTTATTTAGAATAAATATTCCCATATCTGCATTTTTACCCGAAATTTGCCTAAAAACATCCCGATAAATGGCATTAGAGATAAAAGTACCTACTGTAGGCGAAAGTATTAATGAAGTTACCCTTGTGAAATGGCTAAAAAAAGAGGGTGAATGGGCAGAACGGGATGAGGTTATTGCAGAATTGGAAAGCGAAAAAGCCACATTTGAGGTTAATGCGGAACAAGCTGGGGCTGTAAAACAAATTGCCAAAGAAGGGGATACTCTGGCCATTGGTGATTTGGTGGGTAGTATAGATACGGAAGCTCCCAAACCTGCGCTTACTGCTCAGGCAGAAAAAGTAGAAGATGTAGGTACTGCTGTAAAACCGGCTATTACTAACGGGATTACTACTGCAGTGTCGGATGTGAAGGCAACTCCAGTTGCAGCAGCCATTATTGCGGATAAAAAAGTGGACAGTCAGAATATTGTTGCTTCCGGGAGTAATGGAAGGATTGTTAAACAGGATGTGCTTACTGCATTGAGTAATCCGGGGCGCAATCCTGAAAAAGCATCATTCAGCAGGGAAGACAGGCCTGAAAAAATGAGTAATCTGCGTAAGACCATCAGTCGTAGATTGGTAGAGGCAAAAAATACGACCGCTATGCTTACCACTTTTAATGAAGTGGATATGGGGCCGGTTATGGAAATCAGAAAGAAGTTTAAAGATAAATTCAAAGAACAGCATGGAGTGAATCTTGGGTTTATGAGCTTTTTTACAAAAGCCTGCTGCTATGCATTACAGGAATTCCCTTCGGTTAATGCTTATCTTGACGGAGAAAATATAATCTACCACGAATATTGTGATATTTCAATAGCTGTTAGTGCTCCTAAAGGGCTGGTGGTTCCAGTTATCCGTAATGCAGAAAGTTTAAGTATGGCGGGTATTGAAGCGGCTGTAGTAGACCTTGCTACCAAAGCTAAAAATAACAAACTTACTATTGAAGAAATGACCGGAGGAACTTTTACCATTACCAATGGTGGTATTTTTGGTTCTATGATGAGTACCCCGATTATTAATATTCCGCAAAGTGCGATTTTAGGGATGCATAATATTGTTGAAAGGCCGATGGCCGTAAACGGGCAGGTGGTTATCAAACCGATGATGTACCTGGCACTTAGTTATGATCACCGTATCATTGATGGGAGAGAGTCTGTAGGGTTTTTAGTAAAAGTGAAACAATTGCTGGAAAACCCAGCCTTGTTGCTTTTTGGAAAAGATCCTGTGAATGCATTGCTAGAATTATAATTATTAATCTTTTTAATAAGGCCGGTTTTATGCCGGTCTTTTTTATTATGAGCCGATTTCATTCTTATTTATCATCTGCAGTTTTGATTGTACAATCTTATGATGGTGCAGGACCTTTTGTGCATTATATAAAAAAACATTTTGCAGCCAATAAAAAATTTGGATCCAGGGATCGTAAAGTTGTAACCGCACTTTGTTATTGTTATTTCAGAACTGCTCATGTATTAAAAGCTGAATCCGTTGCACGGAAAATCATCAAGAGTCTTTTTTTGTGCGAAACCAAAAGTCATCCTTTGTTGCTGGAGTTGGATCCGGAACTCGATGAGAAAACCAGCTGGCCTCTTGCTCAAAAATTTCATTTTCTGGAACTGGATCCCATGGCTGTTTTCCCATTTGGTGCAGAACTTGGAGAATCGATAGAACCCTCTCTTTTCGCTTCTTCTTTTCTTCGGCAACCGCTGCTGTATATGCGTTTGAGGCCGGGGAGAAATAAGGCTGTGTTTGAAAAATTAAATGAAGCTGCACTTGCTTATGATCTGATTAAAGAAGATTGTATTGTATTGCAGAATGCTACTTCACTGGAGAAAGTATTGCGTTTAAACAAAGAGGCGGTGGTGCAGGATTATAATTCCCAGCGTGTGTTTGATTTTCCTGAAAATATTTCCAGCCTTTCTTCTAAAGAAAAAAAACTTACCGTGTGGGATTGTTGTGCGGCAAGTGGTGGTAAATCAATTTTAATGTATGATCGAATGCAGGGAAATATTCAGCTAACTGTTTCGGATATACGAAAGAATATTTTATTTAATCTTCAGCAAAGATTACAGGAAGCGATGGTGCCTGTGTATAAAACATTTGCAGCTGATTTGCTACAGGGTATCCCTGCTGACAGCGAAGAGAATTTTGACATTATTATCTGTGATGTTCCTTGTACCGGAAGTGGCACATGGAGTAGAACACCTGAGCAACTGGCTTTTTTTAAATTGCCCTCCATAGATGATTATGCATCAAGGCAACAAGTAATAGCAGGGAATGCCATCAGCCTTCTTAAAAAGGGCGGGACGTTTTTTTATATCACCTGTTCTGTTTTTAAAAAAGAGAATGAAGCCAATGTTGCTATTTTGCAAAAGAAGCATGGAGTTGAACTGCTTCAACAACAGTATTTAAAAGGCTACGAAATGCAGGCTGACACTTTGTTTGTGGCTGTTTTGAAGAAATAATTATTGCTGTAAATTAAGGTTGCCTGGTATTAATAATTTTTTACCTGATAATACATTAAACAAGGCGCCACTTGCGATGTTCTGGCTTGCATTTAAAATACATTCTCCGCCTTCTATGGGGTTAATTAAAATGGTACTACCTGCAGGTAAGGGTGATGGAGGTATTTGTCCTGCAGCCCAGTTCGCAGCATCTGTCCAGTTACCATTACCATTAAAACTATAGGTATTGCATGCATTGATATGGTTGATACTGATGGGTGTAAAATAAAAACTGGAGTCGGTATCAATATTCATTTTAATCCGATAACTAATGTTGACGGGCGTTCCAAATGTGCTTAAATCGTCGCTGTAAGAAAAGTTGCCATTGGCAAAATTACCTGATCCGCTTTGTGAATGAATACTAATATAATCAGCATCTGCAGGCAGTTTTCGCTGTATTTCAAAATTCATAACAAGGCTGTTTTTGGCAGTCCAGTTTATTAGAGTGTTGCAACCTGCCTGTCTGATATTTTGGGTGTACAATCTTTTTATTAAAATGACGAATGCTTTTTTCAGATCGGGTATGCCATAACCAACTCTGTTATCGGGTGTATTGGCTTTGCTTGCAGATTCCTGCAGGGAGCTGATGATACCCATATTATTAATCTCCGGAAAAGCTTGCCATAAGCAGGTAGCCAGACCTGCCATATTAGGGCAGGCAAAAGAGGTTCCACTGCTATAAGCAGGTTGGCCTGTATTCGCATTGGCTACCACTGCATTTAAACCAACAGCAGCAACACCCGGTTTTATTTGCCCATCACTGCTGGGTCCATAACTGCTAAAGGCTGCAATATTACCCAATGTATCTACAGCGCCTACGGCCAAAACACTGTCGGCATCGGCCGGTGTAATTAAATAGTGCCAGCTTTTGTCGCCTTCATTTCCGTTTGCTACTACTATTAGCATTCCTTTTTGTGCCGCTTTATCTGCAGCACGGGCACTGATGGTTGTATTCCCATCCAAATTATTATAGG
>CANNJE010000167.1 GCA_947504605.1 Chitinophagaceae bacterium | reverse complement strand
GCAACCGCATTGTATGATTGCCAAAAGCACCATTGCATTGTAGGTGCAACCGCATTGTAGAATTGCCAATAGCGCAATTGCTCCTTAGGAGCAACTGCTTTGTAGAATGAATGATCAAATAAAGCATTTGCTCCTTAGGAGCAACACAAAAAAGAAATCATTAAAATTGCATCATAAACACAATTTATCATGCCAAACACATATACACAATTATTGACCCAATTAGTCTTTGCCGTAAAATGCCGACAAAGTCTCATTTTAGAGCCTGTTAGGCGCAAAAGCATTGTAGAGCAAAAGCATTGTAGAATTGTCAATAGCGTAATTGCTCCGTAGGCGCAACCGCATTGTATGATTGCCAAAAGCACCATTGCATTGTAGGTGCAACCGCATTGTATGATTGCCAAAAGCACCATTGCATTGTAGGTGCAACCGCATTGTAGAATTGCCAATAGCGCAATTGCTCCTTAGGAGCAACTGCCTTGTAGAATGAATGATCAAATAAAGCATTTGCTCCATAGGAGCAAGACAAAAAAGAAATCATTAAAATTGCATCATAAACACAATTTATCATGCCAAACACATATACACAATTATTGACCCAATTAGTCTTTGCCGTAAAATGCAGACAAAGCCTCATTTTAGAGCCTGTTAGAGAAAGAATTGAAAAATATATCTGCAGTATTGCATCTAATAAAAAGCATAAACCTTTGGCGATTTATATTATGCCTGATCATTTACATTTTTTAATAGGTCTTAATCCTAATCAATCTATATCCGATTTGGTAAAAGAAATTAAACATAGTTCAAATACTTTTATCAATGATAATCATTTAACCAAACAAAAATTTTCCTGGCAGGAAAGCTATGGTGCATTTTCCTATTCAAAATCAGCCTTGGATACTGTAGTGAAATATATTTTAAATCAACAAGAGCACCATAAAAAACAAACATTTAAAGAGGAATACATACAATTTCTTCAAAAATTTGAAATTGATTATAACGAAAAATATCTTTTTGAATTTTTATGATTCATCAAAATGAAATGCAGCATAGAAAAGTATAAGTAAATATTATGGCGAAGAAAATAAAAGAAGAATACACACATAGCGATACCGGCGTAAGCGGCCAGTATAAGAACTGGTTTTTGGATTATGCCAGCTATGTAATATTGGAAAGGGCGGTGCCTGCCATTGAAGACGGAATGAAGCCGGTACAACGTCGTATCCTTCATGCCATGAAGGAAATGGATGATGGTCGTTACAACAAAGTGGCCAATATCATCGGGCAAAGTATGCAATACCATCCTCATGGTGATGCCAGTATTGGAGATGCATTGGTGAATATGGGGCAGAAAGATTTGTTGATTGACACACAAGGAAACTGGGGTGATGTGCGCACCGGAGATGAAGCTGCCGCCCCTCGTTATATTGAAGCCCGACTTAGTAAGTTTGCTTTGGATGTGGCTTTTAATTCAAAGACCACAGAATGGCAGTTGAGTTATGATGGCCGTAAAAATGAACCCATAACCTTACCCATGAAATTCCCTATGTTGCTTGCACAGGGAGCAGAGGGAATTGCTGTAGGTTTGGCTACCAAGATTCTTCCGCATAATTTCTGTGAACTGATTGATGCATCCATTCGCTATTTAAGAGGGAAAAAGTTTGAGATATTACCCGATTTTCAAACAGGCGGAACCATGGATGCAAGTGCTTATAACGAAGGCAGACGTGGTGCTAAAGTAAGGGTACGTGCCATTATTGAAGAACAGGATAAAAAAACACTGATCATTAAAAGTGTACCCTTTGGCGTAACTACAAGCCAGTTGATGGAAAGTATTGTTAGGGCCAATGATCAGGGGAAAATAAAAATTAAAAAAGTTACAGATCATACTGCTGCAGCAGTAGAAATATTTGTTGAACTGGCGCCTGGTATATCGCCTGATATAACCATCGATGCCTTGTATGCATTTACCGATTGTGAGGTAAGTATTTCGCCCAATGCCTGTGTAATTGTAAATAAAAAACCACAGTTTCTGGGCGCTCCCGATTTGCTCAGGGTTTCTGCAGACAATACCAAAGATTTACTTAAACTGGAGTTGGAAATTAAACTGGCAGAACTGCTGGAAAAATGGCATTACACTTCTTTGGAAAAAATATTCTTTGAAGAAAAAATTTATAAGGAACTCGAGAAAAAACACGAAACCTGGGATAAGGTTTTAGGTGCCATTGACAAAGCATTTGATCCTTTTAAAAAACTACTCAAAAGAGATATCAGCAGGGAAGATATTGTTAAGCTTACAGAAAAACCGGTACGCCGTATCTACAGGCTTGATATTGATGAACTGAATGAGCAGATCAAAAATCTGGAAGATGATATCAAGCAGGTAAAATATGATTTAGACAACCTGGTTGATTATGCCGTTGCTTATTACGAAAACCTGTTGAAAAAATACGGTAAAGGAAGGGAACGTAAAACAGAAATTAAGCAGTTTGATGTGATACAGGCAAAAAGTGTGGCGATTGCCAATATCAAATTGTACGTCAATTTTGCTGATGGTTTTGTAGGTACGGGATTAAAAAAGGATGAACTGATTACAGAGGTTTCTGAGCTGGATGATATCATTGCATTTACCAAAGGAGGAATTATGAAAGTGGTAAAAGTGTCTGATAAAACATTTATCGGTAAAGACATTTTGCATGTGGCAGTATTCCAGAAAAGCGATGAGCGTTCTACTTACAATATGATTTATGCCGATGGTAAAACAGGCGTTAGTTATGCCAAAAGATTTAATGTTACAGGTATTACAAGGGATAAAGAATATGATTTGACCAAGGGTTCCGAAAAAAGTAGGGTTCTGTATTTTTCTGCGAACCCGAATGGTGAAGCGGAAGTGGTGAAAATAATTTTGAGTCCTAACTGCAGTGCCAAGAAAAAAGAACTGGAGTTTTATTTTGAAGAACTCGAAATAAAAGGACGGGGTAGTATTGGAAATCAGGTTACCAAATATCCCATCAAATCGGTTAAGTTCAAAGAAGCGGGCAGAAGTACACTGGATGCGAAGAAACTTTGGTTTGATAATAAATTCGGCAGGCTTAATACAGATGAGAAGGGAGAGTACCTGGGTAAATTTGAAGCCGAAGACAGGTTGCTGGTAATTTATAATGATGGTAATTATGAGATCATCGATCAGGAACTTACCCAGCGTTTTGATGTTGAAAAAATATTGCTGATAGAAAAATATACGATCGATAAAGTGATTACAGCAGTTTATCTGGACAATGAAAAAATGCAGTACAATATCAAACGTTTTAAAATTGAAACAACAACACTGCACAGTAAATTCTTTTTTATCAAAGAAGGAAAAGACAACCGGTTGGAAGCAGTAACAACAGATGCCAATCCTGTTCTAAAAGTACAAACAGGCCGTGGTGCACAAATAAATAAGGCAAAGTATAAAGTGTCTAATATGGTTGAAATAATGGGCTGGAAAGCAGTGGGAGCCAAACTGGCTGATTATAACAAATCAGTAGAAATGGAGTGGGAGAAACCTATAGAGGATCTTAGTGGACAAGGAGACTTGTTTGAATAGCATTACATAAAAGAGGACAACCATATAGTTGTCCTCTTTTATTATTATTAAGTTTAACCTTATCCGATTTTCGCAAAACTTGCAGCAATACCCTTGATGAGGGATGAACTAAAGCCCTGGTGTTCCATTTCATTAAGCCCGGCAATCGTACAACCTTTTGGGGTAGTTACTTTATCAATTTCCTGCTCTGGGTGGGTATGGGTGGTCAGTAATAATTCTGCAGCACCTTTCACCGTTTGTGCCGCAATAAGGCTGGCAGTTGCTGCATCAAAACCTATTTCTATTCCACCCTGAATATTGGCACGGATATAACGCATCGCAAACGCCGTACCACAGGCTCCCAGTACTGTTGCTGCATTCATCAGCTTTTCATCAATCAATGCAATTTTACCCAGGTTTGAAAACAAATTATTTACATAATTTTTATCTTCCACGCTGGTATTAATGGAACTGATGCAGGTAATACTCTCCTGTATAGCAATGGCTGTATTGGGCATCGCCCTGAACAATGGAATCTCTTTTTGAATAACTGATTTGATCTCTTCCAGGCTAATTCCGGTAACAACAGAAATCAGCATATGATTGCTCGTTAATGATGGTGCTATCAATTCCAGCACTTCTTTAATTTGAAAAGGTTTTACTGCCAATATGATTATATCATTGTCCTTCACCGCCTGTAGGTTATCCGACGAAACCCTAACACCTGCCGATTGTAAACCTACCAGTGTTAACGTATTTCTTTTGGTGAGCGTAATGCTCGCCGCAGTAATAAATTCACTTTTAATGAGTCCCAGGGCAATAGCTGTTCCAAGATTGCCGCCTCCAATGATTGCTATTTTTTTCATAAATTAAGATTCAGTCATTAACAGACAACTTTCAAAAATCCTATATCCAATCATCCCTCCATCTCCATCATCTTTTCAAATACGACTTCAAATTCCGCATTCGCATCTGCCAATTCTTTTACGGCTTTGTTGTAATCAGCCTCCGCTAACAGGAATTTATTTTTATCTCCATAAATACTTGGATCTGCCAGCGCAGCCTCCAGTGTCGACTTATTACTATTCAACTCTACCAGCTTTGTTTCCAGCTGACCAAAACGGCTTTTAATTTTTTGAAGTTCTTTTTTTGTTTCGTTGTCCAGTGTTTTAGGTACAGCTTTTTCAACCTTTACAGGAGCCTGCTTCACTTCTGTTTTTACTTTAGACTTTTCAAGACGCTCTGCCTCAGCTTCCGCTTTAGCCCTACGTTCTTTCCAGTCTTCCCATTCGGCATAAGTACCTTTAAACTCTCTAATTTTTTTATCTTCAATCTCCCATATTTTATTGGCAATCCTGCTGATAAAATAACGATCATGACTCACCAGGATCAAACTGCCTTCATATTTATTCAAAGACTCCACCAATAAATCCACTGAGTGAATATCAAGGTGGTTCGTAGGTTCATC
>CANNJE010000166.1 GCA_947504605.1 Chitinophagaceae bacterium | reverse complement strand
CTTGGACAGATATACCTGGAGCAACCAGTACATCAATCGTAAGTAATTTCACAGCGGCAAATGCGATTGGAAAATATGAATACCGGCTCACCGTTGCAGAACCTGGAAATCTTGGCTCTGCACAATGCCGGATTTCATCTACACCTATAACCGTCATTGTGAATGCAAACCCTGTTGCCAACGCAACCAATAATGGACCCGTTTGCGAAGGTTCCGACCTTACCATTACAGCAACCGGAGGCGCACAATACTTATGGGCCGGGCCAGCTGGTTTTGCTACCAATGCTGCCAGCTTTACGATTAACAATATGACTGCAACAAAGGCCGGCAACTATAATGTAACAGTAACAAGTGCCGTAGGATGCTCTAATAGTGCAAGCACCCTTGTTATGGTGAATCCTGCACCCAATGCAGTTGTACCATTTAGCAGTATTGCCATTTGTAGTGGAGGCTCGGCACAACTCTCAGCCGCTGGCGGCATCAGTTACAGTTGGTCGCCAGCAGCAGGATTATCAGCAACCAATATTTTTAATCCAAAAGCAACTCCGGCAGACAGTACAAAATACGCTGTGATTGTAACCAATCTTATAGGATGCACGGATACTGCCTTTATTGATGTTTACGTAAACAAAAAAGCAATTGCAAATGCAGGGCCTGACAGAACAATTATGCTGGGTGGCACTGCAAACTTATCAGGAAGTATATTGGGCAGTTACCAAAGTTTTACCTGGACGCCCCCAAATGATTTTAATAACCCACTTGTACTGAATGCATTGGTAAAACCAACGGCAGATGCTGAATATGTACTTACCGCAATTTCAAACAACGGCTGTGGCGTAACAACCGATACGGTATTGGTAAAATTATACAAGGGTATTTTTATTCCCAATGCTTTTACACCAAACAATGATGGTTTGAATGATAGCTGGAATATTCCTGCACTGGATGCTTATCCTGATTTTGAATTATTGGTGTTTAACCGATATGGTGAAATCGTTTACAAAAACAGCCGCATTCGGAAACCCTGGGATGGAAACTACAAAGCCAACCTCCTTCCCGCAGGTGCTTATGCATATGTCCTAAAACTTAATGTTGCGAATCAAATATTTAAAGGAACGGTGATGTTGATCCATTGAGTCTATTTTTCTTCGGCACAAAAAGGTTAATTGTTTGAATTATTTTAAACTGTTTTGTTTTATTCTCCCGCTCCCACTATACGCAGATAGCCACTTATTTTAAATTGATTATTTTTATACCTTATTACTAAATACTTGTTTGTCATAGTTGTAAAATGTTGCCTGTTTTTAGTAGGCGTTGGCAGCAATATTTTTTTAATTAACAATCATGACAGCAGAACAGCAGCGTTTAAAAGCCAATAATAAAAAACAAATTCCGCTAGAACAATGGGGGCCCTACCTAAGTGAAAGGCAGTGGGGAACGGTAAGAGAAGATTATGGCCCACATGGCGATGCTTGGGGCTATCTGCCTTTTGACCAATCGCATTTCAGAGCATACAGATGGGGAGAAGATGGAATAGCAGGCATTTCTGATTATTTTCAAAACCTTTGTTTTTCAATAGCAGTATGGAATGGCAAGGATACTATTATTAAAGAAAGATTGTTTGGTGTTGGAAATTATGACGGCAACCACGGAGAAGATGTAAAGGAATTATATTATTACCAGGACAATATTCCTACCCATTATTACATGGAGTATTTGTACAAATATCCTCAAAATGAATTCCCCTACCAGGACCTTTTGGATACCAACAGGAACCGCAGCAAACTAGAGCCTGAATATGAAATTTTAGATACCGGTGTTTTTACCAATGATGAATACTTCGATGTAAAAGTTACTTATGCCAAGCAGAACCCCACCGATATTTTTATAAAAATTGATATTACCAATCGTAATAGCATTGCTGCTCCCATTACTGTTTTACCTACCCTGTGGTTTTACAACAGATGGGTATATACACCCGATAAAGAAAAGCCTGTTATAAAGTTAAAAGATAAAAATACTGTTATAGCCAATCATCACAGATTGGGTAATTACTATTTTTATTTCGATACGCCTGCAGACAGATTATTTACAGAAAATGAAACCAATTTTTTTAAGGTAGATGGTACAGAAAACAAAACGCCCTTCACCAAAGATGCGATCAATAATGCCATTGTGGATGGCACCAATAAAACAAAACTCAGAGACGTAAAAGAAGGAACCAAATTCTCGCCGGTTTATGAAATGAATATAGCCGCAGGAGAAACAAAAACCATTTACTGCAGACTTACAGACAGAGAAGACAATAACCCTTTTACCAATGACTTTGAAAATATTTTTAAAGTACGCAAACAGGAAGCAGATGATTTTTATACGGCCATCTTACCCAACAATATTTCGGACGACCTTAAAAATATTCAACGCAAAGCGCTTGCAGGCTTGCTGTGGAGCAAACAATATTATCATTTTGATGTTGAACGTTGGCTTAATACCAGCGATGGTATTACCCCGGTAAATGACGGTAAGAAAAACGGCAGAAACAATGATTGGACACACCTAAAAAATCAGGACATCATTGCAATGCCCGACAAATGGGAATACCCCTGGTATGCCGCATGGGACCTGGCTTTTCATTGTATCTCTCTGGCAATGGTTGATGTAGTTTTTGCCAAACACCAACTACAGCTTATCATGCGGGAGTGGTATATGAAGCCCGATGGACAGTTACCCGCATACGAATGGAATTTTAGTGATGTAAATCCTCCGGTACAAGCATGGGCTGCCATGGAAATTTACAGAATAGAAAAAGAAACCTATGGCACAGGCGATGTAGTCTTTTTGAAAAGAGTTTTTCAAAAACTACTCATCAATTTCACCTGGTGGATAAACCGCAAAGACAGAAATGGTAATAATATTTTTGAAGGAGGATTTTTAGGATTAGACAATATTGGTGTTTTTAACAGAAGTCATCATTTTACAGAAGGAATGCAATTGGAACAAGCGGATGGTACCAGTTGGATGGGAATGTATGCTCTAAACATGATGGACATGGCATTGGAAATTTCCAAACATGATATTGCTTTTGAAGACAGTGCCACCAAATTCTTTGAACATTTTGTTTTAATTGCAGAGTCACTCAACAGCCATGCAATGTGGAATGAAGAGGACAAATTCTTCTACGACACTTTATGTACTGCCGGAGCCGATACCATCCCTTTACGCATTCAAAGCATCGTGGGACTTACCAGCCTCTTTGCCGTAAGCACAATGGATACGGATACTTTTGAAAAATTACCCGATTTCAAAAAAAGGATTAACTGGTTTGAAAATTACAGAAAGAAAAACAACCTGTTTTGGCCTAATGAAGAACATGGAGACGAAGCCAAAACTTTAATATCACTGGTACAGAAGGAACGGCTTATTTTTTTGCTGAAACGTTTATTACATGAAGCAGAATTCTTATCAGGCGGTGGCATCAGGGCATTGTCAAAATTTCATGAAGAAAACCCCTATTCGGTAACTATTGATGGCGAAGAATATACCATACAATATGACCCGGGCGATTCTACCAGTAATTTATTTGGTGGCAACAGCAACTGGCGTGGGCCTGTATGGATGCCCATCAATTACCTTATCATCAGGGCTATTAGAAAATACGGAGAGTTTTATGGCGATACCCTGAAAGTAGAATGTCCCATAGGCTCCGGCAATTGGATGAACCTAATGGAAGTCTCAAAAACACTTTCAGACAGGGTCATCAGTTTGTTTACAAAAGACAACAGCAACGAACGCAAACTTTACGGAGATTATAATTGGTTTTACAGTAAACCCGGTAATGAGGACCTGGTATTGTTTTTCGAATATTTTCATGGCGATACCGGTGCAGGTTTGGGAGCCAGTCACCAAACGGGATGGACATCCTTAGTGGCAGATTTAATTGGGGGCAAGGAATTGCAGGATTAATAATGTAATTAGGGAATTATTTTAAATGGTACAGATATTCTTAGGCATTGTTTATCATGTTTCTTCTTCAAAATAAATCTTATAATATTTTTTTCCTGTGGTTTCATCCACCCCTCTCTCTATAAGGTCTCTTCGTCCATGAATATAAATATGGAAATTTTTATCAAGCTTCAATATTGATTTAAATAATTTCTGTTGTTTTTTTACGGCAGAAAGATGAATATCAAATTCATCTTCAATTTCATAATTGCGGGAGGTTTCAAAATTCTTTTTATAATTCATAAAACTATCCACTACTTCAGGGTGGTGAATAACTTCCCCTGTAAACTCTTTCAGGCTAAACTGCTCTCTGGTTTTAAAATAATCCATGGAGCGATTCAGCATTTCCAGTTGATCAGATTTAGAGACGTCAAACTTATCTGCATATTCATTGGTCACAAATTGTTTGCACAACGACAAGTATTTATCAGTATGATGATAACTGTCTGCAATAGGTATTACTTGTAAAAAATCATTAACCCAGTATTGAGCATCCTGTTGTTTATTGGTATGATCTATCACACAAAGTTTATAGCCATCTGCTGCGGCCGATTTAAAAACCAGACATCCTTTATCAGGTTTATTTACATTGATTCCGTCTTCCTGAACCATTTCAAAACTCTGCCCATGCTGCAACACTTTTAAAAATGTTTCTTTATTCTCTGATTTAAAAATACCTACTGCGGGAACAAACCCATTTTCAAAAGGAACATTGTCAAGATATACCACACAAAGCTCTCCTTCCTTCACTTTTACATGGGTAGATTTGCTGAAAAGAAATTGAGCCAATTTGTTACTTTCCAAAATCAGGTTATCCTCATCGGCAAAAATAGCTGCTACATAAGTATACACTTCATTGAGGTTCAGGTCATGTAAGTGTGTAAAAGCATACAGATCATTTTCGTTAATAGCCCCAAGAAAATATTTTAACAACAACTGGTGAACAATCGGATCGTTAAGGGTGAGCGCATTGGGAGAAAGTTTCAGCTCTTATCCACGGGATGGATTACCCACTTTGTGCACGATGGCATTTTTAATAACAACATTTTCAATTCCGGTCATGCTGCAAAAATAAGGAAGT
>CANNJE010000165.1 GCA_947504605.1 Chitinophagaceae bacterium | reverse complement strand
TTCATTATGGTTATTCTGCATTCGAAGGTATCCGTTCTTATAAAACAGAAAATGGCACTAAAATATTTAAAGCAGAAGAACATTACGATCGATTAAGAACATCCGCACAATCAGTAGGTATTCCCTACCTCTGGACAAATGAAGAATTGATTGATGCAACTTACCAGGTGCTGGAGAAAAACGGATTAGAGGATGCTTATATCCGACCACTTGTATTTTGCCCTGCCAATATGAGCCTGCAGAAAGCAAGTTCCTCCAATATCATGATCGCAGTTTGGGACTGGGGAGCTTATCTGGGAGAAAAATTATTAAGGGTAAGTCTTTCATCTTATCAACGGCCCAATCCAAGAGGTTTTAAAATGAATGCCAAAGTTGGAGGGCATTATGTAAACTCTATTCTTGCCTGCCAGGAAGCAAAAGATGCAGGATTCGATGAAGCCCTTTTAACCGACATCAATGGTTTTGTTGCGGAAGGTCCGGGAGCCAATGTTTTTTATGAAAAAGACGGAAAGTTATTTACACCTGCACTAGGCAATATTCTTCCGGGAATTACTAGAGCAACTGTCATTGAAATAGCATCCGAATTGGAAATTGAAGTAGCGGAAAAACAAATTACACTGGATGAATTAAAAGCAGCAGACGCTGTCTTTTATTGCGGCACTGCTGCAGAAGTTATTGGATGGCAAAGTTTGGATGACCAGGAATTTAAATTATCCTGGAAAGACTCCGTTGGAAAAAGAATTCAACTTGCCTATAAAAACAGGGTTTTGAACAAAGAATTGGAACCGGTAGAAATAACCCTGGCCTAATAAATACAACAACTAAAAAAAGGAATAAAGCGATAAATAAAAAATAATGTCAGAACTCAATAAATATTCAAAAGTATTAACACAGGATGAAACACAACCTGCTGCACAAGCTATGTTATACGGCATTGGTCTAACAGAAGAAGATTTAAAAAAACCACAAATCGGAGTTTGCAGCATGGGCTATGATGGTAATACCTGCAATATGCATTTGAATGACCTGGCAAAAATTGTAAAACAAGGGGTATGGGATAATGAGCTTGTTGGATTGATTTTTAATACGATTGGAATTAGCGATGGTATCAGTAATGGTACGGATGGTATGCGGTATAGCCTTGTGAGCCGCGATCTGATTGCAGACAGTATTGAAGCAGTATGCGGCGGTTTTTATTACGATGGTCTGATTGCTTTACCTGGCTGTGATAAAAACATGCCGGGGTCTATAATGGCTATGGGACGTTTAAACAGACCTTCTATTATGGTTTATGGCGGCACAATAGATCCGGGACATTACAAAGGCCAGGATCTTAATATCATTTCTGCATTTGAAGCATTGGGTCAAAAACTCGCTGGCACCATCACACCGGAAGATTTTAAAGAAGTAGTGAAGCATAGTTGCCCGGGCGCTGGCGCTTGTGGCGGTATGTATACAGCCAATACAATGGCAAGTGCCATCGAGGCATTGGGAATGAGTTTACCCTACTCCTCTTCCAATCCTGCTTTGAGTGAAGAAAAGAAAATGGAATGTTTGGATGCAGGAAGAGCCATCAAAGTATTGCTTGAAAAAAATATCACACCCAAAGATATCATGACAAAAAAAGCATTTGAAAATGCGATCACAACTGTTATGATTTTTGGTGGCAGTACCAATGCTGTTCTGCATTTAATAGCAATGGCTAAAAGTGTGGATGTGGTGCTTACACAGGAAGACTTTCAACGCATCAGCGATAAAACACCGGTATTGGCAGACTTTAAACCAAGTGGAAAATACCTGATGCAGGAATTACATGTACATGGTGGTGTACCCGCTGTGATGAAATATTTATTAAGCCTTGGAATGTTACATGGCGATTGCTTGACAGTAACCGGTAAATCGGTTGCAGAGAATTTAGCAGGTGTTCCGGATCTTAATTTCGAAACGCAAAAGATTATTTATCCTGTAGAAAATCCATTAAAGACTACGGGGCACCTGCAAATCCTGTACGGCAATTTAGCCGAGAAAGGAAGTGTGGCCAAAATCAGCGGAAAAGAAGGCGAACGTTTTGAAGGCCCGGCAAGGGTATTTAACGGAGAAAAAGATTTGGTAGCAGGTATTGCAAGTGGCAGGGTTAAAAAAGGTGATGTAGTGGTTATCCGCAACGAAGGGCCAAAAGGTGCTCCGGGTATGCCGGAAATGTTGAAGCCAACATCAGCCATTACAGGCGCAGGCCTAGCCAAAGATGTGGCACTGATTACAGATGGAAGATTTAGTGGAGGCTCCCATGGTTTTGTAGTAGGCCATATCACACCTGAAGCTTTTGATGGTGGTTTGATTGCACTCGTTGAAGACAATGACCTTATTGAAATCGATGTAGCAACTAAAAAAATGACCCTTAAAGTTAGTGAAGAAATTATCGCTGTTCGCAGAAGCAAATGGCAACAACCTGCATTAAATGTTACGAGAGGTGTTTTGTATAAATATGCAAAATGTGTGAAAGATGCAAGTGAAGGATGTGTAACAGATGAAAATTAATATTAAAATATTAAAATAAAATGATCATGGAGACCATGGAATTAAAAACAGAAACTTTGCAAAAACAAGCTGCCCAATCTGTAAGCGGAGGCACTGCATTAATGGATGCCCTTGTATGCGAAAATGTCTCTACAATTTTCGGTTATCCAGGCGGTGCCATCATGCCTATCTATGATGCCATTTATGATTATAAAGAAAAATTAAACCATATCCTTGTTCGGCATGAGCAAGGTGCCATTCACGCAGCACAGGGGTATGCAAGAGCTTCCGGCGATGTAGGGGTAGTATTTGCTACCAGTGGCCCCGGCGCTACCAATCTTGTAACAGGATTGGCCGATGCTATGCTAGACTCCACTCCTGTTGTTTGTATAACCGGTCAGGTATTTGCACATCTACTTGGTACAGATGCTTTTCAGGAAATAGATGTAATCAATATTACCACCCCTGTTACTAAATGGAATTTTCAGGTAACAGATGCCAACGAAATTCCTGCTATCATTGCCAAAGCTTTTTATATCGCTAAAAGTGGAAGACCCGGTCCGGTATTGATCGATATTACTAAAAATGCACAGCTACAATTATTCGATTATGAAGGTTATAAAAAATGCGAACATATCCGTAGCTATCGCCCCAAACCAATCATAAGAAAAGAATATATAGTAGATGCTGCCAAACTAATCAATGCTGCAGAAAGACCTTTTGTAATTTTTGGACAGGGTGTTATTCTGGGTAAAGCGGAAGCTGAATTTAAAGCCTTTATTGAAAAAGCTGGCACGCCTGCAGCGTGGACAATCATGGGAATGAGCGCCATTCCTACAGATCATCCACAAGCGGTAGGAATGCTTGGAATGCACGGTAATTACGGGCCAAATGTACTCACCAACGAATGTGATGTATTGATTGCGGTAGGGATGCGATTTGATGACAGGGTTACCGGAAGACTGGACAAATATGCTAAACAAGCCAAAGTAATCCATCTGGATATTGACCCTTCAGAAATTGATAAAAATGTAAAAACAACCGTACCGGTTTGGGGCGACTGTAAAGAAACACTACCCATGCTAACCGCATTGCTGGAGAAAAAATTATATCCCCAATGGTTTCAGCAGTTTTGGGACTACCGAAAAAAAGAAGAAGAAAAAGTAATACAGGAAGAACTAAATCCCTCCACCGAAATATTAAGCATGGGTGAAGTGATAAATGTATTAAACAGCCTTACCAATGCTGATGCAATAGTGGTGACCGATGTAGGCCAACACCAAATGGTAGCTTGTAGGTACGCTAAATTTAATCATAGCAAAAGTAATATTACCAGTGGTGGTTTAGGCACCATGGGCTTCGCATTACCTGCAGCTATTGGTGCTAGTTATGGCGATCCTAATCGTACTGTCGTTGCAGTGATTGGTGATGGTGGATTCCAAATGACTTTACAAGAACTGGGCACCGTAATGCAGTTTAAACCAAATGTAAAAATCTTGATTTTGAACAACCAGTTTTTGGGAATGGTGCGTCAATGGCAACAACTCTTTCATGAAAAACGCTATTCATTTGTAGATATCACCAGTCCTGATTTTGTACAAGTAGCAAAGGGTTTTGGTATTCCGGGAAAAAGTGTTTCAAAAAGAGAAGATTTACAGGATGCTTTAAAACAAATGTTGGAACATAAGGGAAGTTACCTGCTGGAAGTGATGGTAGCAAAAGAAAACAATGTATTCCCCATGGTGCCGCAAGGGCGTGGAGTTGCAGAGATTGTGTTAAGTAAAGAAGAAATTTAAATTTTATACAAAACAAAGAATAGATTTTTTTGAATCCATCTTTTTTGTGAAACAAAAAATTATAATATGCAAAAACAAGAATATACCATAACCGTTTATACCGAAAACCAAATTGGTTTACTCAATCGTATTGCCATCATCTTCTCTAGAAGAAAAATCAATATTGAAAGCTTGAACACCTCTCCCTCTGAAGTGGAAAGTGTTCACCGTTTTACAATAGTGATTAACGAAACAGAAGATGTAGTTCGCAAACTTTGCGGTCAAATTGAAAAACAGGTAGAAGTTTTAAAAGCCTATTACAACACTGCCGGTGAAATTGTATGGCAGGAAATGGCATTGTATAAAGTGAGTACCGATGAGATCGCAGAAAAAGTACAGGTAGAACGGTTGCTTCGCCAATATGGAGCAAGGGCGGTGGTGATTCGGCATGATTATACTGTATTTGAAACTACAGGTCACAGGGAAGAAACAGATGCATTGGTTAAAGTTCTGGAGCCTTATGGATTAATTGAATTTGTACGCAGCGCAAGAGTTGCCATTATCAAAAAAAGCCTAGGCTTCCATGAAAAACTGAAAGAATTTGAATACAGGGAACCAGGAGAAGAAACAGCTGAAAACGAGTTTCTGAATGAAGGCGAAAAAGTATTTTCTATGTAATTGCAAAATTTTAATCTTTTAATAATAATTACCAAACTTTTAAAACATAACAAACAATGGCAAAATTAAATTTCGGTGGTGTTGAAGAAAATGTAGTAACAAGGGAAGAGTTTCCC
>CANNJE010000164.1 GCA_947504605.1 Chitinophagaceae bacterium | reverse complement strand
TTTTTCAGTCGCAGCAAAAATAGGTTGTGGACCAAAGGAGAGGAGAGTGGAAATTATTTGTTACTAAAAGATATTAAATCAGACTGCGATAATGATAGCCTGCTCATAAAAGCCATTCCACAGGGTCCAACCTGCCATACGGGAGCCGATACCTGTTGGGATGAAACCAATATTCCGAATAGTTTTTTATTAGAACTGGAAGCAGTGATAAGAGACCGGAAAAATAATCCTACGGAAGCATCTTATACCAGTTCATTGTTTGCAAAAGGCATTAATAAAATAGCTCAGAAAGTGGGAGAGGAAGCTGTTGAGATCGTCATAGAAGCAAAAGATGACAATAAAGATTTGTTCCTGGGAGAAGCGGCAGACCTTTTATTTCATTACCTGATTTTGTTACAGGCAAAAGGGTTTGTGCTTAACGATGTGGAAGCTGTTTTGAAAGAAAGGCATCTTCAAAAAGGATAAATATTTTTCTTTCTTGAATTGTAACCCTGCAAACTTTCAAGATTGTAATGTTTTAATTAGGTATCATTTACTATTCAAAACACTGCCAAGTATTCCGGACTTTTTGTTCTCCGATTTGATACATTAAAAAAGCTGCTTCTTTTGGAAACAGCTTTTTTAATTTAGGTAAACAAGGATTACCAGATATTTACTCTCAGGCTATCAGGCCTGTACATTTTATCTCCTTTTTTAACGCCAAAAGCTTCATAAAACTCAGGGATATTTACCACCGGACCATTCACTCTTTCTTTTGCGGGCGAGTGCACATCTGTCATAACAGCATTGGCCAAACGCTCTTTGCGGATCTGGTACAACCATCCCAATGCATAACCCATAAAATATCTTTGTATAGGAGTAAGGCCCCCAATTTTTTCATTTTTACTGTAGGCGCTGGTTTTCTTAAATGCATCTATTCCAATTAAGAGACCACCAAGATCTGCGATGTTCTCGCCCTGTGTAGCATCTCCATTGATATGTAATGTATCTACAGGAATAAACTCATTGTATTGTCTAATGATAAAGGATGCCCTTTTAGAAAATTCTGCTTCATCATTTTTGTTCCACCAGTTTTTCAGGTTGCCTTCTGCATCGTATTGTCTTCCCTGATCGTCAAAACCGTGGGTTATTTCGTGGCCAATGGTGGATGCTGCTGCATAACCATATACGAGCGCATCGTCCAGTTCTTCATCTCTGTAACCCGGAACAGAAAAAATACCTGCAGGCAATACGATCTCATTATTGCTTGGATTGTAATAAGCATTATAGGTTTGTGGTGTCATGCCCCATTCTGTTCTGTCCACAGGTTTTCCCAATTTATTGGTTTCGTACGTATGCCACCATTCATTGGCTCTTTGTATATTTAAAACCCATGGGCCATTATCAATATTGAGGCTGCTAAAATCTTTCCATTTATCAGGGTAACCTACTTTCTGGGTAATCTTTGCTAATTTTTCATAAGCTTTTTGTTTGGTGCTGTCACTCATCCACGAAAGTTTGCTGATTCTTTCTTTATAGGCTGTCCTCATATTCTCAACCATTCCCAGGTATCTTTTCTTTGCAGTTTCATTAAAATATTCTTTTACAAAAAGTTGTCCAAGGGCTTCTCCAATTGCATTTTCTTCTGCATCTAACACTCTTTTCCATCTAGGTCTGGGTTCTTTAGCACCTGTAAGTGTTTTGCTGAATTCAAACAGGTTATTAAAAGTTTGTTTGTCAAGATAGGATGCACTTTTTTGTATCAATCTGAGTTTTAAATAACTCTTCCATACTTCAATAGGAGTTGCTTTTATTTCAAAACTCAGCGCTGTGTAAAATTCCGGTTGCCCTACAATTACAGAGTCTACTTTATTAATGGACGTATTTTTTGCATATTCGTTCCAGTTGATATTGGGTGCTGTTTTATTTAACCCATCCCAACTCATCTTGTTGTAATTTTTATAGGGGTCACGCAGGTCGGCTAATTTTCTGCTTGCCTTTGCGAGTTTGGTTTCTAAATCAAAAACGGCTGTGGTATTTTTTGCTGCAGTGCTGCTATCCAGTTGTGCAAATGTTTTTTGCATATAAATTTTGTAGGCAGCTTTTACATTTAACGTACGTTCATCTGTATTAAAATAATAATCCCTGTTGGGTAGTCCAATACCTCCCTGATCAAACTTTAGAGCCATTAGGTCGCTCTTTTTGTCGTCCTGTGTTATATAGACATTAAAAAGTCCGTTGATTCCTTTTTTATGCAGGCTGGCTGTAACCGTCAGCAGTTCTGCTGTATTGCTTATCCCATCTATTAATGTTAAATCAGCCGCAAGAGGAGCCAGTCCCTGCTTATCGATTGCAATGGTATCCATACCAGTTTTCCAGAAATCACCAATCTTTTGAGAAGTACTGCCTTTAGCTGCATTTTCAGCAATGGCTTTTTCATTGATGGTTTTCAGTTTTTCATATATTTCATCCTGAACCATATTCCCAATTCCCCATCCGCTTTCCGCATCGGGTATGGGGGTATGTTTTATCCAGCCTCCATTGGCAAATAGAAAAAAGTCATCTGCAGCACTTACGGTAGTATCCATATTGGCAGCAAGGATATCTTTTTTGTTATCGGTTGTAGTATTGTTGTTGCAGGCATACAAACAACCGCATATCATTGTAAAAGCAATCAGTTTTTTCATTTCTTATATTTTAGTAATGTTTAAATGTACCAAGGATAAGCCTGCTTATAAAAAATATTTTGATGAAAGGTAGTTTATGCCCACTTTCGCAGTATGACACCCGAAAGAATTAAAAGATTAAATGATGTTTTAGAAAAGCGCCAGCCCGGTCTCACTGTGTTATTGGAAAACGTGCAGGATCCTCATAATATATCTGCTGTAATGCGCACTTGTGATGCGGTGGGTATTCAGGACATATATGTATTAAATACCCAGATACCCAAACATAAAAAGTGGGGAGCCCGCAGTTCTTCCAGTGCAGCTAAATGGCTTACCATTCATCAGTTTACAGATACCAAAGCCTGTTTTGAAGCATTGAGAAAAAACTTCGATAAAATTTATACCACACATTTAAGTACCGATGCCGTAGGATTGCACACACTTGATTTTACTCAAAGGGTAGCATTGGTTTTTGGGAATGAGCATGGGGGTGTTTCTGAAGAAACAATAGCGCTGTCTGATGGCAATTTTATCATCCCGCAGGTAGGTATTATCAAATCATTGAATATTTCTGTAGCATGTGCTGTTTCGGTTTATGAGGCATTTAGGCAGAAAAGTATTGCAGGCCATTATGAAGAGCGCCAGTTGCCTGATACTACATTCAATGAACTTAAAACCAGTTGGGGGTTTTTAGAGGAAGATGCTCCGGAAAACAATGAATAGAAGCTACTAAAACCGTTCGGCAATTCTTTAATGAAATGCATTAAAACTTTCCGATAACTTTATCTTATAAAATATACAATTTAATGGTAAAAATTCTTCTGCCGCTTTTTCTGCTTATAGGAAACTTGCTAATGGCACAATCAAAAAAAAGTTTGGATCATTCCGTTTATGATGGTTGGAAATCTGCAGGAGAGAGAGCCATTAGCAACGATGGTAATTATATCGTGTATGCTATTAACCCGCAGGAGGGGGATGGGGAAACCGTTATTCAAAATATTAAGACCGGCTATAAAAAAAATATAGCAAGAGGGTATAACGCAGTGATCACTGAAGACAATCGTTATGTGATGCTTAAAATTAAACCTGTTTTTCAGGATACCCGCCAGGCAAAAATTAAAAAGAAAAAGCCGGAGGATATGCCAAGGGATTCAATGGTTTTGGTATTGTTGGGCACCGACAGTATCCTAAAGATCAGTAGGGTTAAATCTTTTAAAACTCCTGAAAAAGGAAGCGGGTGGCTCGCTTATCAAATGGAAAAAGCAATGCCGGATACTGCAGCCAAAAAGAAGCCGGCTCCGGACAGTGTAAAACTAAGAATAGATATGCTTACCAAACTGGCAGATTCTTTGATTCGTACATCATTAGATTCTGTGAAGGGTAAGATCGAAAAAGAAGAACTGATTATTGCTACACAAAAAGCAGTGAAAGAAATTTATAAAAAAACAGCAGATTTAATTGCCGAAAATAATGCTTCGGATGCAGAGGGGGATGATGCCACAGGCGGAGCTGCCAACACAGAAGGAACAGAACTGAATGTTAAAAATTTAACCACCGGAGCTACCCGTTCATTTAAACTGGTGAGCGAATACCTGTTTGATAAAAAAGGCAAAAGTCTGTTGATTGAAACTACCAAAAACAGCAAGGATAGCAACAGCAAGGCATTTGTATTGATCTACCGTTTGCAATCGGGGCAGGTAGATACCCTGATGAAATCATTGAATGATGCCAAAAACTTTGCTTTTGATGAAGCAGGCAGTCAGTTGGCATTTGTAGCAGAAAGAGACAGCAGCAGCAAATCATTGCAGAAATTTTACCGGCTTTGGTATTATAAAACAGGAATGGATACGGCTGTAATTCTTGCAGATAAAAATACACCGGGTATGAAAATTGGCAGTATTGTTAGCGAAAATGCCAATATAGTATTTAGTAAAAACGGCGAAAAATTGTTTTTTGGAACGGCGCCTATTCAGCCTGCAAAAGATACGACCCTTGTAGATTTTGAACTGGCAAGATTGGATATCTGGCATTACAATGACGATTATCTTCAGCCTCAACAACTGAAGCAATTACAACAGGAACTTCGCAGAACCTATATGGCAGTAACAAAACCGGGCAGCCATGAAATTGTTCAGCTGGGTGCAGATGATGCAGAGAACATAACATTGGTTGATGAAGGAAATGCAGACTGGGTGCTTGCTCAAAGCACAAAGGGCAACCGTGCCCCTTTGCAATGGGAGGGAAGAACAAAATCAACCGCCAGTATTATTAATACCCATACCGGAAAACGTGTGGTAATCAATAACAACAGTTACGGCAACTATATTGCTTCTCCAAGAGGTAATTATGTTTACTGGTACGATCCTGCGGTTAAACATTATTTCGTTTATAATGTGGCTACAGCCAGTATCAAAAATATAACCGATAAAATTAAAGTTCCTCTTTACGATACGGAAAATGATGTGCCCGATTTT
>CANNJE010000163.1 GCA_947504605.1 Chitinophagaceae bacterium | reverse complement strand
GGGCAAACGATTACCATTACTCCAACCATTTCTGCAGATATTACAAGTGCCGTATGGAGTCCAACTACTAGTATTGTAAATGCTATTTTCCCTTCGGTTACTATAAAACCAAAAGAAACCACTCAGTATAGGGTGGATGTATATAATGGAGGAGGCTGCACATCTAGTGACCTTGTAACAGTATTTGTGTTATGTAACGGTGCCAATGTTTTTATTCCCAATACTTTTTCGCCCAATGGCGATGGAGCCAATGAAGTATTTTTTCCAAGGGGAACCGGTTTGTTTACCATTAAATCGGCCAGGATATTTAACCGCTGGGGAGAAGTGGTTTTTGAGAAATACAATATGACACCCAACCAAGCAAGTGCAGGCTGGGATGGTACATTTAAAGGGCAGAAATTAGGTACAGATGTGTTTATCTACATGTTTGAAATTATATGTGAAAATAAAACGGTACTGATTTATAAAGGAGATATCGCATTGATAAGATAATAACAATAAGAATCGTATAACTAAAAACAACAAAACCGTAATTATTTGTCAGGTCTTAATGACCCATTAAAATGAGAACACCGGTATTATATATATTAATGAGTTTGTGTTTTTTCTTTGTAACAAAAGGAAAGGCACAGGACATTCATTTTTCGCAGATGTTTGAAACACCGCTGTTGAGGAATCCTGCGCTTGCGGGTATTTTTTCAGGTGATATCCGTTTGCAGTCTGTTTACCGTTCTCAATACAATACTGTTGCCAATGCTTATAGTACGGTATCGACCAACTTTGAATATAAAAAACCCTTGGGCAAATTCGATGATTTTATAACCATGGGTGGAGCGGTATTGTATGATAGGGCAGGCACGGTGGATCTCACTTCTATTCATTTGCTTCCAACCCTTAATTATCATAAATCCATCAGCGATCAACGGAATATGTATTTATCGCTGGGTGCGATGGGTGGGATTGTACAACGCAGAATAGATCGTAGCAAGATGACGACCAATAGTCAGTTTAATGGAACGAATTATGATCCGTCGGCAGGTACCGGCGAAACTTTTCCCAAAGCTTCCTATGCTTATCTGGATGGCAGTATTGGAATGAGTTTTAATTCGCAGATTAGTTCCGATGTTGAAAACAATATGTACCTCGGGATTGCTTATCATCATTTTAATAAAGCAAAAAAAGTAAATTTTTATTCTGCCGAAAAACTGGAGATGACACCCAAGTGGGTAGGCTCTGCTGGGATTAGAATGAATACCACAGAATATAATTTTTTCACCATTGAAGCAGATTATACAAAGCAGGGTGCTTACCATGAAATACTTGCAGGTGTTTTGTTTTCCACTAAACTAGAAACACCGGATGACCCAAGGTATATCTTGCATGGCGGGGCTTATATGCGCTTGAATGATGCCATTATTCCAGTTGTCAAAATTGATATGCGATCTTTGTCACTGGCATTTAGTTATGATATTAATATATCAACACTTAAAACCATTACTTATGGTAGGGGAGGCTTTGAAATGTCTATTGCCTATAAGAAATTTTTAGATAGGGATAATAGTGTCAAAAATGCGGTGCGCTGTCCAACCTTTTAATCTGATTGCAGCAACTTTATAATCGTTAATACATGCAGCAATTGGTAAGATGTTTCCCTTGTTAATTTAATTTCAGATTAAACCAATCATTTACTTTTTCACTCACTTTGTCTTTAAAACTGTGGTGTTGGTATTCATTGGTATCAGGTTCATAGATATAATCCTGTTTCCACTCCGGATAATTGATTGCTACCTGTTCTATTGCATCCAGTATAAAATCAATCTCTATATCGGTCATTATCGGATGTACGGAAAGTCTTATCCATCCTGGTTTACAGGACAGATCCCCTTTGTGTATTTCATCCAATATTTCATTGGATTGTAATTCATTTACGTGTAATAAAATATGTCCGTAAGTACCCGCGCAAGCACAGCCACCTCTTGTTTGAATGCCAAAACGATCGTTCAGCATTTTGACCACCAGGTTAAAGTGAGTGCCTTTAATTAAAAAAGAAATCACCCCCAGACGCTCTTTATTGTGCCCCTCCAATATTTCTACATTGGGTATTTGAGGCAGTTTGTTAAAAATTATTTTTAATAATTCTTCTTCCCGTTGCAGCATATTGGTTATACCCATTTCCTCTTTAAGTTTCACTGCCAGTGCAGCTTTAATACCTTGCAGAAATGGGGGAGTGCCGCCATCTTCCCTGTGTTCTATATCCGTTATATATTCATGGTATTTCCAGGGGTTGGTATACGTAACAGTGCCGCCCCCCGGCTGGTCGGGAACTATATTGTGGTACATACTTTTATTAAATATCAATACGCCCGGCGTACCCTGACCACCTAAGAATTTATGCGGAGAAAAAAAGATCGCATCCAGGTGTCCGCCTTCCAAATCAGGGTGCATATCAATTGTTACATAAGGAGCCGAGCAGGCAAAATCTACAAAACAAAGTCCATCGTGGGTATGCATGAGTTGTGCCACTTTGTGGTAATGGGTTTGAATGCCCGTTACGTTAGAGCAGCCTGTAATTGCTGCTGCTTTGTTTGTTCGGTCTTTGTATTTTATTAGCAATTGCTCCAGTGCGTTTAGATTGATATTGCCGTTTTCATCATTGGGAATGATCTCTACATCTGCTATGGTTTCTAGCCAGGATGTTTGGTTAGAATGGTGTTCCATATGCGATACGAAAATAACAGGCTTTAGTACGGGGTCAATATCCAAGTAAGAACCAAATAATTGGTGAATGCTGATTTTACTGTTTTTTAAAGCTTCTTTAGAGGGCAGTCGGTTTGATTTTACATAATCCATGATGCGCTCCGGAATACGAAGTCCCAATAAACGTTGCAGTTTGTTTACCGCACCCGTCATACCGCTGCCGGCAAAGATCAATACATCATCCGCCCCGGCATTTACGTGTTTTTTAATAATATGTTTGGCTTGTTCATACCCCCTTGTCATGGCTGTACCTGTTACCGTTGTTTCGGTATGTGTGTTGGCCATCAAGGGCAATATTTCCTGCTGTAATCTATCTTCAATTGGAGCATAGGCTCGTCCACTGGCTGTCCAGTCGGCATAAATCATTTTTTTAATTCCATAGGCTGTTTCAAAACTGGTATCAATCCCTATGATTTTTTCTCTGAAAGTTTTAAAATATTCTTCTAACAACATAAACCGATTTTATAAAGGCAAAGCAATTCTTGTTGAAGTTATCATTTTATTTTATAACATAAAATTTAACTGACTTGAATCATGTTTTTATGTAACAAAAGTTACAGTACTCAGATAATAATTATTTAGTTTTGTGAGCGAACATTCACTTACATATATATATAAATTTTACAAAGTATCAGTTGGCAGAAGCTTTAGAAACAAGGATTGTTTTTTTATCAGAAAGGGGAAAGCATAAACTTATAAAAATGACAGAACCAATATCAAACAGGCAATTTGAAATAATTGCTGCTGCAGGGAAAATTTTAACAGCTTCAGGAGTGAGTGGCTTAACAATAAAGAATCTAGCCAAAGAAATGAAATTTTCTGAAAGTGCTATTTACCGACACTTTACCAGTAAAGAAGATATTATTATAGCTATGCTGGAATACCTTGTTCACAATATTGATGAACGATATAGCAATGCAATAACAAAGGAGCAGGCTCCGGATGAAAAATTTACTGTGCTACTCCAGAATCAGTTTAATTTTTTCAAATCAAATCCACATTTTGTTGTAGCAGTTTTTTCAGATGGTTTGTTAGAGGAGAGTAAACGTATCAATGAAACAATCCATAAAATAATGGGTGTAAAAATGAAACACCTGTTGCCTGTTTTGAAAGAAGGTCAGCAAAAAAAAATATTTACTAAAGCGGTTTCTCCAGATGATTTAATGCATATAATAATGGGAGCATTGAGACTTCAAATGTTTAAATGGCGGATTGCAAATTTTCAATTTGATATTAAAAAGACCGGGGATAATATGATTCAGTCCTTATTAACACTTATTAAAGCAACTTAAACATTAGTAAAGTATTGACAAATATTTTGCCAACTCAGTAGTTGGCAGGATAAAGAAAATGTAAATCCCTTTTTACAGTTATTTGAGTATTAAAATAGTAAATATTGTTGCAGGTGGACATGGCAGTGCAAGGCAATAGAAGCTTACATCTTTGAAGAAACATCAATACCGGTAAGGGTATTAATTAAAAATAATAAACAATGATACAACGGTTATTTCTTTTCGTATTTTTTATGGGTACACAGCCTGTTTTTTGTCAGCAATGGAGCCTTCAGCAAGCTATTGATACTGCAATAAAAAACAACTACAATGTGAGACTGTCTGCTTATGATGTAAAACATGCTCAGTCTAAAATTGAGGAAGCAAAATCTAATTTTCTTCCCAAAATAAATACAATGGTAGATTACCGTTATTACAGCAATCTTCCTTACCAATTATTGCCAGCCGGCATGTTTGGAGGTATTGCCGGAACCTACAAGGAAGCACAGTTTGGACTTCCTCATAACATTAATGCCAACATTCAGATAACCTATCCGATTTATAACCCAGTGTTAAAAGCTAATCTGAGCACTATTAAATCTGGTGCTGCGGTTACTGAACTTCAACAATTAAAATCACAGGAAGATATTGCCCTGGAAGTTTCAAATGTTTATTACAATGCACAGGTACTTATTTTCCAGCTTTCTTTTATTGACAGTAATATCAACAATTCAAAAAAATTAATGTCGATAATGGAATTGTTGTATCAGCAAAAAATGGCCAAAGGAACTGATGTTGAGAAAGTCAACTTGCAGCTTTCTCAACTACTTTCACAAAAAGAAACTATCGAAAGTCAGTACAGTCAGGTGATAAATATGCTAAAATTTATGCTTGGTAAATCACAGGCTGATGAAATCCTTATAGCCTCTAACCCCGGCAGCAGTCAATATCAGTTATTAATTGAAACATCGCTAACTGAAATAAAACTAGCCGAACAACAAATCAATTTTCTGCAAACAGAAAAAAAGACAATACAGCAATCAAAGCTTCCTGTTGTAAACCTGAACGGATTTTACGGCACGGCAGGATTTGCTAAAACAGGTGCCAATGATTTTTTTAAATT
>CANNJE010000162.1 GCA_947504605.1 Chitinophagaceae bacterium | reverse complement strand
TGCAACATTGGTCACACTGAAAGAAGTGTCCTTCACCGTAAGATTTAAAGTTGCTGTTGAATCGCAACTATTAATATTAGCTGCAGGCAAAACGATGGTATAAGTTCCGGAGGCACTGTAATTATTTCCATTCCAACTGTACGGTAATAAATTGCTACAAACTGCAACATTGGTCACACTGAAAGAAGTATCCTTTACCGTAAGATTCAATGTCGCCGTTGAATCACAACTATTAATATTCGCCGCAGGCAAAACGAAGGTATAAGTTCCGGAGGCACTATAATTATTACCATTCCAACTGTACGGTAATAAATTGCTACAAACAGCAACATTTGTGATGCTGAAAGAAGTATCCTTCACCGTAAGATTCAATGTCGCCGTTGAATCACAACTATTGATATTAGCCGCAGGTAAAACAATGGTATAAGATCCTGTAGTATTGTAGTTATTGCCATTCCAGTTGTATGGAAGCAGGTTACTGCAAACAGCAACGTTTGAAACACTAAATGAAGTATCCTTCACCGTTAGATTAAGTGTCGCCGTTGAATCACAACTATTAATATTAGCGGCAGGCAAAACGATGGTATAAGTTCCGGAAGTGTTGTAGTTATTGCCATTCCAACTGTACGGTAATAAATTACTGCAAACAGCAATGTTGGTCACACTAAATGATGTATCCTTCACCGTTAGTGTAACAGTATCAGAAATTGAATTTCCTCCAGCATTGGTCCAAATAGCTCTGATTTTTTTTCCATTGTCTGAACGTGAAACATTAAATGTTATAGAAGTATTAGTAGCACCAATACTATCCAGCCAGTTAATGCCATTGTCGGTACTGAATTGCCATTGAACTGTTGCCGTAATATTACTTGTAGCAGCAGTACTAAAACTAACTTCTGATTTTTCACAAACTGATTGTGAAAGAGGCTGCAGGCTGATAGCAGGGGGCATACTGAAAGATAGCGGAGCATTGACTACAGTTGGTTCTGTTACAAGGTTATTTCCAGCATCAGCAGAACTCACTCTGAAATAATAAGTCGTACCCATTGTAAGTCCTGAAATCTGAATGCTGTGACTAGTAACCAGGCTTGCATTATTGGTATTTTGGTTAAGGTTATTTGATATGGTGCCATAGTCAACAACAGAAGTTGAAGGGATATCAGTTGTCCAGGTGATGGTGCTGGTACCATTGGCATTAGGCGTTGTTACAATGTTTGAAATCACTAATGGTGCTGCAACTCCTGTTCCCTTAAGACTAAATGAAAATGCAGCTTCATCCGGGTCGTCATTATTTATTAATATGGCAGCGGTTTTTATTCCAAGTCCAACAGGCGTAAAATGAACGGTTACAGATGTAGAAGCTCCGGCAGCAAGAGCAGCAGCAGGAGCTGATGTCACAATAAACATACTATTGTCTGTTCCTGTAAATGAAATGCTGCCAATATTTAAAGTAGCATTTCCTGTATTTGTAATCGTAAAAATTTTATCCGCACCTGTAGCCGACTGGTCTCCAAAATCTGTATTGTCTGCCAGTGAGGGACTATTATCCTGGTCAATAATACAAATGCTATTGCCTAATAATTTTATATTGGGATAAGTAGTGCTGCAAATGCCTGATAATGTTACGGAGTCCATTACCCAATTTGAAAAAGTACCTGTTAGTGCAAATCCATTTAGTGAGCCATTATTTGTTTCACATTTATCAGCTGCATCTTCAAGGGTTGTAATACCTGGATTGTTTCCTTCGCTTACGCCATTTGAAAAATTATACAATGCTAATAAGCCAGGTTCGTCGCCGGTAAGATTACAATTATAGCTGTTTGAAATTTCAGTATCAGTTCTCGCTATTTTCCAAAACCTTACCTGGTCTATTCTTCCAAAGAAATAATTCGCACCAAAAAAACTACCAATTTTTTGTTCCGTTTCTGTATAATCCGGTACAGCATTTACAGTTAATACTGCTGTGCCATTTTTATAGAGTTTCATTACCTGACTAATTGAATCGTAAGTAACAGCTACATGATACCATGTGTTTATCGTTAAAGGGGTGGGGTCAACAGCCTGTCCGAAAGTGCCGTTGGCATGCCCAGCAGCGAGCCTGCCATTATTTAAAAACATTGCAGTACCTGTTCCGGAAAGAATATTAGGGAAGTCGGTGAGTTTAAAAGTTTTGATCCATGCTTCTTTGGTATAACTACCACTAAAAGTAAAAGGAAGACTTATATCATCATTTAAGCCGTCAAAATCTAGGGATTTTCCCTGTTCTGATTTGATCCCTTCTATAGCAAAAATGAAGTTGCTTTCATCTGAATCATCATTGGTTACAGTGATGCTGGCAGTTCTGCTTCCAGGTAGACCTGAAGGATTAAA
The DNA here is from genome assembly GCA_947504605.1 of Chitinophagaceae bacterium. Lineage (GTDB taxonomy): Bacteria > Bacteroidota > Bacteroidia > Chitinophagales > Chitinophagaceae > Ferruginibacter. The sequence continues at coordinate 2,839 of CANNJE010000162.1, read as the reverse complement.
GGAAATGGTTAGTGAGGTAGAAGACCCAGCTGCGACTGAAGTAGCAGGTGTAGATAGTATACTAAATGCTGAAGCATTGACTCCTCCAATAGTAACATTGGAAATATTCAAAGGGGTATTACCGGTATTTTGAATCGTAAAGGTTCTTGTTAATGGCGTAAAGAGGAAGTTCCCAAAAATAGTATGGTCATCCAATGATGGTGTAAGGTCTCCCAATGAAATACAATTTCCGTTTCCGGTAATATTGATGTTAGAAAAAATATTGTTGCAAGTGCCTGTTAATGACGGTCCAGGGGTGACCCAATTAGAGCTAGATCCGGTAAGCAAAAAATTCTCCATAATACCATTACTCGGAATACACTTATCCTGTACATCAGCTAAAGTGTTAACGGATGCATTGCTGCCACCGGCAAGTCCCTGGTTAAAATTATAGTAAGCAAGTAAACCGGTTTCATCTCCGGTCAACTCACAATTCTTGCTATTATTTATCTGTGTAAGTGTTCGGGCATAATTCCAACACCTCATTTCATCCATTTGACCTGTAAAGTAATTACCTCCGGAGAAAAAACTCAGGAAGAGAATTGTTTCCGTGTAAGCAGGTGCAGCGGTGGTAGTTCCAACAAGAATGCCATCCTTGTATAAGTTCATTTCGCCGGTATTGTTGTCAAAAGTTACTGCTATATGGTACCAGGTATCGGCTACAAGAGAAATTGGATCCTGTACGTTTGTATAACCGCTTCCTGCATGACCGGCTGTAAGTTTTCCGTTATTCAAGTACAATGCAGTGGTATTGCCTGAAAAAATATTGGGAAATCCTGTTAGTGCCACCGCTGCAGGTTTAATCCACAGTTCTTTAGTATAACTATCGCTTATTACAAATGGAAGTATAACCCTGTTGCTATTGGTTGCATCAAAATCCAGTGCCTGTCCTGTTTGGGTTTTTCCGGTTGAGGCTGTCAAAAATAAGCCAATGGCAAGGATTAATTTAATTACAACATTATTTCCAGCATATAATGCAGTTAGCAGATTTATTTTCATAATAAGGCGGTTAGTTTACAAAAGGTAAAAAATGATAAAAATGTACGGTTAACAGGAGATATTAGGAAGGGCGATTTTGGAGAGGATATGAGCCCAATACTTAGGGTGATTTAAAAGTAAGTAAAATTGTTAAGATGAGCAAGTTTTAGACTGTTTTCGACTTTTTTAACTATACATACATCATTGCCTATTGCCATTTTTTGGCGCTGTTTTATGTCGATAAAGCTTTAAGGTAAAAAACTTATATTGAGGTTTATTAATAAAACAATAAAAATATAGGTATGAAAAAATTACTACTATTCGTAGCATTAACCGTTTTGTTTTTTGAAGGAAAGGCGCAGGACGAATCAGAGATTCAAGGATTTAGGATAGGAGCCGGAACTACGCTTGCAATACCCATAAGTAATTTGGATGGCACTTCTATAGGATATGGAGTGGATGTTTTAGCGCATTATGGTTTATCTGATAATTTAGCAGTAACGCTGGATGCGGGTTATATAGGATTGTTGGGAAAGGCGGGTGTTGGATCATCGAATCTATTTCCCCTTAGAGCCGGAATACGTTATTTTCCTGTTTCAAGATTATTCTTAGGGGCGAAAGCGGGAATCGGTATTTTATCAGTTGCCGGAACTAGTATCACTACAACCGCCTATTCTGTTGGAGCCGGTTTTATGATTAGTTCAAAATTTGATGTAGGAGTTGCCTATGAAGGATATAGCAAAAATGGTTCTTTTGGTTATATTGGATTACGTCTTGGCCGTATATTTTAATTCACTAGAAGTGGCTTTTAAATATTTTTAATTAATATAAGTTCTGCACAGCTGTGCAAAACTTATACTTGCAAATAAGCGGGTGGTTTGCAAGCTTGCTGTTATTTTTTTAACAAAAACCAACAGTTATGAAAAAAATCATTTTGTTTGTAGTCATTATGTTGATTATCACAGCCACTTCTTTTGCGCAGACCGAAAAAGGGAATTGGTTGATGGGAGGTTCCGGTGAATTTTCTTCACAAAAAACAGGCGATTTTAAAACTACTTCTTTTTCTTTCGAACCTGCTGCCGGTTATTTTATAGCCAAGGATTTTGCACTGGGTGCCGGACTTGGTTTTACATCTTCAAAAGATGAGGGAGATGCAGATGCTGTATCTGCCTTTAGCTTTGCTCCTTTTGTTCGTTATTATTTCTTGCCATTGGGAACTGGGGCAAAATTATTTGGTGATGCTTCTTTTGGGGTGGGCAGTGTTAAGTATACCGATTCGCAAAGTTTTACACAATGGGGAATTGATGCCGGTCCTGCAATATTTTTAAATCCACATACCGCACTTGAGATATCATTGGGTTATGGGTCCTTAAAAATTAAGGATGCAATTGATGCAACGAATGCTTTCAGAATAAGAATTGGGTTCCAGGTTCATCTGGGGGGGAGTAAAAAAAGTTGATTGAAATTTATTTCAGAGCGATCATTATGATCGCTCTGCTTTTTCGCTTTAAAATCCTAAAACATCTTTCATTGTAAATATTCCTTTTTTGCCGCAAATGTACTCTGCTGCTAGAACGGCGCCACCTGCAAATCCCAAACGGTTATGTGCTGTGTGTATGATTTCTATATCATCAATAGCAGAATGGTATTTTACGAAATGGGTGCCTAGGGCAGGATCAATGCGTTTACTGATGATGGTTAGTTCTTCCGGATTATTGGACAATTCATTTACCCATTTATTTTTCTGAGGAAAATGATCCATTATCTGTTCTGCAATAGTGATAGCAGTACCACTTGGGGCGTCTTTTTTGGCTGTGTGGTG
>CANNJE010000161.1 GCA_947504605.1 Chitinophagaceae bacterium | reverse complement strand
TCTATTACCAACCATGATGTAAAAGCAGTAGAGTACTTCTTAAAAGGCAAACTGGAAGAATTGGGCGCTGGAGAAATAAAAGAGTGGGTACATTTTGGCCTCACTTCGCAGGACATCAATAACACCGCAATCCCCATGCTCTGGAAAGATGCCATCGAGCAAGAATACCTGCCGGCTGTTATCAACCTACAACACCATCTTTTTCAATTGTCGCAGCAATGGGAAAAAGTACCCATGCTTGCACGAACACACGGACAGGCTGCTTCTCCCACAAGATTGGGCAAAGAACTGAAAGTGTTTGTAGAACGTCTGGAGAATCAGATACAGTTATTCAGTTACATTCCTTTTACAGCCAAGTTTGGTGGAGCCACCGGCAACTTCAATGCGCACCATGTGGCTTACCCCAAATTTAAATGGATAAAATTTGCAGATGAGTTTGTAGAAAACAAACTGGGGCTTCAGCGCCAGCAATACACCACACAAATTGAACATTACGATACCCTTGCGGCGCACTTTGATGCCATTAAAAGGATGGACAATATCCTGATAGATTTGTGCAGGGACATCTGGACTTATATCAGCATGGATTACTTTAAACAAAAAACTAAAAAAGGCGAAGTAGGCAGTAGTGCTATGCCACATAAAGTAAACCCCATCGATTATGAAAATGCAGAAGGTAACCTTGGCCTTGCCAACGCAATACTGGAGCATCTTTCAGCAAAACTTCCCATCTCCCGCCTGCAAAGGGATTTAACAGACAGTACTGTGCTCAGAAATATTGGTGTACCAATGGGACATATTCATATTGCCATAAAAGCAATTGAAAAAGGACTGGACAAACTAATCCTGAATGAACAAAAGCTTAAAGAAGATCTTGAAAACAACTGGGCGGTCGTGGCAGAAGCCATACAAACCATTTTAAGAAGAGAAAATTACCCCTCCCCTTATGAGGCATTGAAAGATTTAACCAGGGGTAAAAATAAGATTGATAAAAAAGCCATTCATGAATTTATTGCTTCATTAAAAGTAAGTGTTGCGGTAAAGAAAGAATTAAAAGCAATTACTCCATATAACTATACGGGTATATAACTCTTGTTGAGCCATTGACTCAACAAGAGCATTTACTCGCAAACTATTTATGTATTTCACTCGTAAAGTGAAACTCAATATCTGGATTATTGGTTCGTTCTGTATTTAAGAACCATTCGCTTTGTGCCAGGTAAACCACATGCCCATCTTTATCTTCGGCAATATTGGCCTGTTTGTATTTGGTAAAATCTTCCAGCTTTTTAGGATCCTTACTGGTTAACCAGCAGGCTTTGTAAAAAGGAAGGCTGTTCATTTGAACTGATGCACCATACTCCTGTAGGAGACGGTATTGTATCACTTCAAACTGCAATTCTCCTACACAACCAATGATCTTTTTATTGCCGCCAAACTGGGTGAATAACTGCGCTACCCCTTCGTCTGTTAATTGCAATAACCCCTTCTCCAGTTGTTTTGTTTTCATCGGATCTTTATTGAGCACCTCCTTAAATATTTCCGGAGAAAAACTCGGTATACCGGTAAAGAAAAACTTTTCTCCTTCTGTGAGGGTATCACCAATTTTAAAATTACCCGTATCAAACAAACCTACCACATCGCCTGGAAAAGCTTCTTCAATAACATCTTTTTGCCGTGCAAGGAAACTGTAAGGATTACTGAACCGTACATCTTTTTCAAGGCGTACATGTTTGTAATAAGTATTGCGGGCAAACTTTCCGCTGCAGACCCTCAAAAATGCAATCCTATCTCTGTGTTTCGGATCAAGATTGGCATGTATCTTAAAAATAAAACCACTAAACTTATCTTCTTCCGGATTTACGTCTCTAACAGTTGTATGCCTTGGCCTTGGTGTTGGAGCAATTCTGATAAAAGCATCCAGCATTTCCTTTACCCCAAAATTATTGACAGCACTTCCAAAAAATACAGGAGCTGTTTTACCTGCCAGATAATCGGCATCATTTAATTCACCATAAACCCCATCAATCAATTCTACATCCTCTCTTAAAGTTGCTGCATCCTTTTCTCCAATCATTTTATTCAAAACAACATCATTGAGGTCGTTTATCTCCAATACATTTTCATCATTGGCCTTTGTACCTGCTGTAAACAATACCAAACTCTTATTGTGAAGATCATATACCCCTTTAAATTCTTTTCCGCTATTAATAGGAACAGTCATCGGATGAAGGTTAATATGCAATTCATTTTCTATTTCTTCCAACAAATCAAAACGGTTTTTACCATCCCGGTCCATCTTATTAATAAAAACAATCACAGGTGTTTTGCGCATGGCAATGACTTCCATCAGACGCCTTGTTTGATCTTCTACCCCGTTTACACTATCAATAACCAGTACCACACTGTCCACAGCAGTAAGTGTACGATAGGTATCTTCCGCAAAGTCTTTATGGCCGGGAGTATCAAGCAGGTTAATCAGGTGTCCATCATACTCAAACGTCATCACACTGGTAGCAACACTAATACCACGCTGACGCTCAATCTCCATAAAATCACTGGTCGCATGTTTCTTGATCTTATTGCTTTTAACCGCACCCGCTGTTTGAATAGCCCCTCCAAACAACAGAAATTTTTCTGTTAAAGTGGTTTTACCGGCATCCGGGTGAGAGATAATGGCAAAGGTCTTGCGCCTGTTTATTTCGTTTATATACTTCATAAAGGGCGCAAAGATAAGAAAAGCTTGCAGAGCTATCAAAGGTTTCAACGGCCAATTGGTTCCACATTTGGCTAATGGAAGATTTCATTGCCCCATGATTTTAAACAACCTCAATAGCTTTTGTTTTTCACCCTTCAACTTTTACCACCATTCATAACTTTATCCCTTATAAATAATTTTCATCCGTTAACTTTGACTTATGGCAAAAACGCTGAACATATTAAGCAATTCTTTGCGCCTTACGATACAGGAATTAAGGGTTAATAAGTTACGTACTGCATTAAGCCTTACAGGTGTGGCGTTTGGTATTTTTTGTATTATCGGTGTGTTGGCTGCCGTTAACAGCCTTGAAAGAAATATACAAAGTGAGGTAAAAAGCCTGGGTAACAATACCATTTATATAGATAAGTGGGATTACAGCGGTGGCCCCGATCAGCCTTACTGGAAATTCAGATCCAGACCCGTCATGAAATATGAAGAAGCAGATCTGATTCGCCAGCGTGCTACATTACTGGACGACATTTCTTTCCTTTTACAAACAGGATCACCCATATCTCATAAAGACGACCTGATTCAAAGGGCCAGTATTTATGGAATCGTAGAATCGCAGATGACCATACAACCCATTAAATTTGAAGAAGGACGATTTTTTTCACAGTCCGAATTCAGCAATGGAAGCAATATTTGCCTCATAGGTTTCACCAATGCCGAAAATCTATTTGGCAGCCCTGTCAGGGCTTTGGGTAAACAAATAGATATCAAAGGAAAAAAAATAACGATCGTAGGTGTAATTAAAAAAGAAGGTACCAATTTTATAGGTTGGGATTATGACAATTGTGTAATGCTGCCTTATAAATTTTGCAAACAAATATTTGACGAGAAAAATTCAAACCCAATCCTTATTGCAAAAGGAAAAGAAGGTGTTACTACCGCAGCTTTAAATGATGAACTAAAAGGTATCATGCGACAGGTTAGGAGATTAAGCCCTACGCAAGAAGATAATTTTTCTTTAAACAGCGTAGAAGCATTTAGCAAAGCCATTACCGGTTTCTTTTCTATTTTAAATATCGTGGGTGCTATCATTGGTGGGATCAGCCTGATTGTAGGACTTTTTGGAATTGCCAACATTATGTTTGTTACGGTAAAAGAAAGAACCTCTGTAATTGGACTAAAAAAAGCCATTGGCGCAAAAAGCAGCAGTATCCTTTTTGAATTCCTGCTGGAAGCCATCATCCTTTGTTTTATGGGTGGAGCGGTAGGCCTTTTATTTGTATTTATAGGAACCAAAATATCTTCCAGTCTGCTCGATTTCCCCATCTATATTTCTACCCCCATGCTTATTATTACCATTATCGTTTGTTTGGTTGTAGGAATTATTGCGGGCATATTCCCAGCTTCTAGGGCCGCTAAACTGGATCCTGTAGTGGCAATTAGGAGTTAATCAGGAATCAACTCAGGATGTTCATTTATGAATGAAAGGTATTTCTGTAACTTTGAACCATACAACAATTCAACAATTCAATTAATCAACCTACATTGCCCACTATCCTTGCTATAGAATCTTCCTGCGACGAAACCTCTGCCTCTATCTGCAAAGACGGGGTTATACTTTCTAATATCATCGCTACTCAAAAAGTACACGAACAATATGGAGGGGTGGTTCCAGAACTTGCCAGCAGGGCACATATGCAAAACATCGTTCCTGTGGTAGATAATGCGGTAGAGAAAGCTGGCATCGATTTAAAGGATATTGATGGTATTGCTTTTACACAGGCGCCGGGACTTATCGGCGCATTGTTGGTTGGTGCACAGTTCGCCAAATCATTAGCATTGGCCCTTGATAAACCCTTGATTGCTGTGCATCATATGCAGGCGCATGTACTGGCCAATCTGATTGAAACTGATAAACCAAGTTTCCCTTTTTTATGCCTTACCGTAAGTGGAGGCCATACACAAATTGTTTTGTGTAATTCGCCGCAAGACATGAAAATACTGGGTGAAACCATTGACGATGCTGCTGGGGAAGCATTTGACAAAACAGCCAAACTATTGGGTTTGCCCTACCCCGGCGGTCCGTTGATTGACAAATATGCCAAAGAAGGAAATCCGTTGGCCTATAAATTCCCGGAACCTAAAATACCCGGACTCAACTTTAGTTTTTCCGGATTAAAAACATCTATTTTATACTTTTTACAGAATGCCGGAACGGCCAATGTTTTTAAAGAAATATTTACAGCAACTGAAGCAGAAAGAAAAAAATTCATTGACGAAAATCTGGCAGATATCTGTGCGTCTATCCAACACCGTATTGTGAGCATTTTATTGAATAAACTGGTGAAAGCTGCAGAGCAAACCGGTGTAAAAGAAATTTGTATTGCGGGTGGTGTAAGTGCCAATAGTGGGCTTCGTAAAGGCCTAAAAGAGCTGGGAGACAAAATGGGCTGGCAAACTTATATACCGCCGTTTGAATTTTGTACAGACAATGCCGGTATGATCGCCATCACAGGTTACTATAAATACCTGGCAGGAAATTTTGCCGAACTGGACATTATCCCCAGTGCAAGAGCAGAATGGTAAGGGTGTAAAATAATTTTACAATCACTGATTTCAATTAATGGCTAACTCCTACTTCTCCTTTAAACAATTTACCATTCATCAGGA
>CANNJE010000160.1 GCA_947504605.1 Chitinophagaceae bacterium | reverse complement strand
TTGGTAGCAATGGACAGCAGCGGCGATTTATCGGGTGCTGTAACCACCAGCGGAATGGCATTTAAAGTACATGGCCGTGTGGGAGACTCACCCATTATTGGTGCAGGTTTATTTGTTGACAATGAAATAGGCGCCGCAACCAGCAGTGGTGTTGGGGAAGAAGTTATCAGAATTTGCGGAACACATTTAGTTGTGGAATTTATGCGCCAGGGTTATAGCCCAGAGCAGGCATGTAAAAAAGCGGTACAACGTATTGTAAAAAGAGATCCTATAAAAGCAAAATCAATACAGGTGGGTTTTCTGGCCATGAACAAAAAAGGACAGTATGGCGCATATGCCATTCAAAAAGGATTTGTTTATTCTGTAAAATCAAATACAGAAAACAGGATTTACCCATCCAAATACCTTATTTAATTATTGTATGAATTTAAAACTGGAAGTAATAGGATTTACATTGCAAGGTTGCGTTAGTGCAGAAAATGCCGGAGCGTCTCGAATTGAATTATGCGACAATCCGGGAGAAGGGGGCACTACCCCATCCTATGGATTTATAAAAGCTGCAAGAGAAAAACTATCGATTGAATTATACCCCATTATCCGTCCTCGTGGAGGAGATTTTTTCTACAATACCGATGAATTTGAAATAATGAAATCTGACATCAGTATATGTAAAGAATTGGGCTGTGATGGTGTGGTTACCGGTATTTTAAATGCGGATGGCACCATAGATAAAAAAAGAAACAGGGTACTTGTAGAACTGGCTTACCCCATGGGCGTTACTTTTCACCGTGCTTTTGATCGTGTCTGCGATGCAACAATAGCCTTGGAAGATATCATTGAAACTGGTTTTGAAAGAATACTTAGTTCAGGCTTAGTGCCCAATGCAGCAAATGGTGCAACAACAATTGCTGCGCTGATCAAGCAGGCTAATAGCCGTATCATCATCATGCCCGGCAGTGGCGTAAGATCAGATAATATTATTCAAATAGCTAAAGATACCGGCGCTACAGAGTTTCATAGTTCTGCAAGAAATTTTGTAAAAAGTAAAATGGAATACACAAATGCTGCCATGAACGAAAACCTGCAATCAGTAGCAATTGATGAAGTTGAACTCAATAAAATGATAGAAGCACTTCGTATGTATGCGAATGAAAGTACGGTTGCTGATTCCTGACAAAACATTCCTTAAAGCAATGAACTTAAGAGAAGAAATATTAAAGGAACATTCTAAAGCCAAATGCAACGAAATTGTAGCATGGGTTAACAATTCTCAGAAAAGATTTGATGAATTACTATTCCTCTTTTTGAAAGATGAAGATAAAATAAAACAACGGGCTGCATGGCCGCTAAGTTACTGCGTTGAAGCACACCCTGAACTCGCCAATAAACACTTTGATAAACTTATTAAAAATCTAGAAAAAACGCCGCTTCATGATGCAGTAAAAAGAAATACCATTCGTTTATTACGTTATACAAATATCCCGGAAAAATACCATGGCCCCTTGATGAATATTTGTTTCGAATATGCAGCTTCGCCTAAAGAACCAATAGCTGTAAAAGTATTTAGCCTGAACCTTTTAGAAAAACTTGCTAAAATTTATCCGGAGATCATTCCAGAGATAAAATGGGTCATTGATGATCAGATTGAAAACCAATCTGCAGGTTTTAAAAGTTGCGCCAAACATATGCTGAAAAATCTCAAAACCATTTAACCATAATACCCTGTATTACACCCCAAAACCTAATGCTTCTCTTTATAAAATTCTTTAAAAATCAATCGTAGGTTTTGATCTCTGGTAAAGTAATTGCTGAGCCAATTAATAAAAACAAAAAACCTGTTTTTTACTCCCAGTATCAGCATCAGGTGCAAACTCATCCAGATAAACCAAGCCAAGATTCCTCCAAAATGAAGTTTTGGTTTGGGCACGTCTACCACAGCAAGATTCCTTCCCACAGTTGCCATCGATCCTTTGTCTTTGTATTTAAATTCAAGCAAAGGTTTTTTACCGGTTAGGATGCTTTTTTTCGTAAGATTAGCAAACAGCATATCGGCCTGTTGAATGGCAACAGAAGCTACCTGTGGGTGCCCGTTTGGATAGGAAGGTTCCTCCATATATGCCACATCGCCTATTGCAAAAAGATTATCAGAACCAATTACCTTACATAAACGATCTGTTTTAATCCTGTTTCCTTTGGCAATTAAATTTTTATCCAATCCTGCAGGAACATTTCCTTTTACGCCGGCTGCCCAAATTACCATAGCCGACTCAATCGTTTTTCCATCCTGCATAACAGCAGTCTGTCCATCATAATCTTTTATCAACGTATTGGTCATAATGGTTACACCCAACTTTTCTAAATATTGTCTTGATTGTGCACTGCTTTTTTCGCTCATCACCCCCAGGGTTTTTGCAGTTCCTTCCAGCAGGTAAATATTCATCTTTGTAAAATCCAGTTCCGGATAATCCTTGGGCAAAACAAAACGTTTCATATCTGCCAGGGCACCGCTCAATTCAACACCAGTTGGACCTGCACCTACTACTACAATATTCATCAGCCTTTCTAATACTAAAGGATCTGTAGTGGAAAGTGCATCTTCAAAATTGTGCAGTATCCTGTGACGCAGTTGTAAAGCTTCCGTAGTACTTTTCATAGGAAACGCATTGGCCTCCATTTTTACATTGCCAAAAAAATTCGTGTCGGCTCCGGTTGAAACAACCAATTGGTCATACTCAAAATCACCAATACTGGTCCGCACTTTATTTTCTGTTGTAAGGATCTGTTCTACCTCCGCCATACGAATACTCACATTCTTGCTGTGCTGAAACACTTTGCGTAATGGAAAAGAAATATTACTGGCATCCAACCCGGCAGTAGCTACCTGATAAAACAATGGTTGAAACTGATGATAGTTAAAACGATCGATCAGGGTTATCTCAAAACCTTTGTGATTGCTTAATTTCCTTGCAAGCCTTAAACCTCCAAAACCTGCTCCTATAATAACGAGTTTCATAAAAAGTATATTTAAAACACAAAGATACTGTATTTTCAATAATTACTGAAAATATAATAAGTAAGATTTGTTAAATAGTACCTAACTAATATCTAGCTTATCTAATCATACAAAAACCCAGCCTTTTAAAATCAGGCTGGGTTTAAATCTTATTGTAAGGATCTTTGATTAGTATAACATCCGCACTTTAATAGTTGCTTTTACCTGCCGCAATAGTTCGATCGCATTTTTGCTCAATCCTTTGTCAACATCCAAAACCACATAACCAATATTTTCATTTGTTTTTAAATACTGCCCAAGGATATTAATCTTATGTTTACTCAACTGGGTATTTATTTCAGACAAAACACCGGGCACGTTATTGTGAATATGCAAAATGCGGTGTGTTCCTTCCTGAGGAGGTAAACTTAAAGCCGGCACCGTATGAGAACCGTAGCTGATCCCTTTTTCCAGGTAATTAAATAATTTACTACTCACATCAGCACCAATATTCTGCTGGGCTTCCTGCGTACTTCCTCCAATATGGGGCGTTAGGATAACATTGCTTAATCCCTGTAAGGGCGTTGTAAACGTATCCCCGTTTTTTTCTGGTTCCCAGGGAAAAACATCGATCGCTGCTCCACCCAAATGTCCTTCTTTTAAATATTTAGCCAATGCATCCAAATCAACCACTTCTCCCCTTGCATAGTTAATTAGAATGCTGCCCTTTTTAAAATATTTTAAATTGTTTTTGTTGATTAGGTTTTTAGTGCTCTCCAATTCAGGTACGTGAAGCGTAACAATATCTGACTGGCTTACCAGTTCCTTTAATGTTTTTCTATCTTCTGCATTCCCTAGCGGGAGTTTGGTTTCTACATCATAAAAAATAACTTTCATTCCCAACCCCTCTGCCAGCACACTCAACTGACTACCGATATTACCATACCCAATTATACCAAGTGTTTTGCCTCTTAATTCATAACTACCACTGGCATCTTTCAGCCAAATACCTTCATGCGCTGCTTTATTTTTATCTATAATTTTTCGTATCAGTAAAATTGAAGCGCCTATTACCAGCTCTGCTACACTCCTTGTATTGCTATAAGGAGCATTAAAAACAGCTACCCCTTTTTTGGTGGCTTCTTTTAAATCTATCTGGTTGGTACCAATACAAAAACAGCCAATAGCCTGCAACTTAAGGGCTGCTTCCAATACTTTTTTGGTAACCTGTGTTTTACTTCTTATGCCGAGAATATGAACATTTTTTACTGCAGCAATTAACTCATCTTCCGACAAGGCTCCACTTATTTTTTTTACATTCAGATAACCGGAACTATTAAAATGATTCACAGCAACTTCACTGATATTCTCTAAAAAAAGAATATTTATTTTCTCTTTCGGATAACTCGTAGTTTTTTTCTCTGGCATGATATTATCTGCGTATTTTGCACAAATATATTCTATTCAAGGCTTACTATAATATGATACCAACATTAAGATCCTTATTTCACCAACTCCTTTCCAGGAAATTTAATCTAAGCAAGCTTCATTCCCATATTACCATTTACCTTATAATATTATGTCTATGTTCCTGCCAATATTCAAACGAAGCTGACAAGGATAATAGCCAATCTGGAAATACAAACCTTATAAAACTCCCAAACCCTGTTTCGATTTCGGCGGCTGAAAAAAATAAGCTCCATACAGCCTGCGAGCATTGGTATAATAATTTTTTAAGAAACAGTTCTTTTAATGGAGGTATGCTTGTTGCCAAAGCTGGCAATATTATATTTGAGCAATACCAGGGTACGAATCCAATTGGTAGCAAAGATTCCATCAATACCGAAACACCCTTTCATATTGCCTCTGTTAGTAAAACCATTACCGCCATGGCGGTTTTAAAACTCTACGAAAACGGAAAGATTCATTTAGAAGATGAATTCAGTAAATACTTTCCCGAGTTTAATTATCCCGGAGTTACCATACAAAGCCTGCTAAGCCACCGAAGCGGTCTGCCCAACTATCTGTATTTTATGGAAGACCTTGGATGGAACGATACGGTCAACATACAAAATCATGACGTACTCAATTTTCTGATCAATAGAAAAACAGAATTAAAAAATATTGCAGCTCCCAATAGCAGGTTCAATTATTGTAATACCAATTATGCATTGCTGGCTTTACTTATTGAAAAAATATCCGGACAAACTTACCCGCAATTTATTCAACTCAATATTTTTGACCCTTTGCAGATGATACATAGTTTTGTGTTCACACCCGCAGAAACCAAACGGGCCACACCCAACTATGACTGGCGGGGACATGCTATTCCCAATAACTACCTGGATTATGTGTACGGTGATAAAAACATTTATACAACGCCAAGAGATCTTCTCATTTGGCACAGGGCACTCAACAACAACCTTTTTTT
>CANNJE010000159.1 GCA_947504605.1 Chitinophagaceae bacterium | reverse complement strand
CTGTTCATATTTACAATGCCCCCGGAACCTACACTGTTTGTCTGCGGATATTGAGATATAATGCAGGCAATACAGCACCATGCATCCGGGAGATCTGCAAAACAATTGTAGTGTATGAGCCATGCACGCTCGTTGTTAATTTCAGTTCTCAACCAGACTCAGCTAATGCTTTACGAATTAAATTTACCAACCTGAGTGTACCGGTTACTGCCACCGACTCTTTAACATGGACTTTTGGTGACGGCACTTCATTAACTGGAGTTCAGGGCAATCCCAATATTGCCAATCCGGCTCATACGTATACCCATACAGGTAATTACAATGTTTGCCTGATTATTAAGAAATATCCTGTTACAACAAATACACCTTGTATAAGATATAGCTGTAAAAACGTAGTCGTGTATGAGCCTTGTATACTGGTTGTAAATTTCACTTCGCAACCGGATCCTAATCATCCGTTACGCATTAAATTTACCAATACCAGTACACCAATCAATACAACCGATTCTGTAAAATGGACATTTGGTGACGGCTCCTTTGTAAGTGGTTTACAGAGCGATCCAAATGTTGCCAATCCAACACATAATTATACCATTGCAGGTACATACCGGGTTTGCTTAGTGGTAAAGAAAAATAATAACACACCGGCAATATGTGTACGTGAAAAATGCGAAACCATTGTGGTTACTCCCCCATGTAATTTTGATGTAAACTACAGATGGCAGTTAGATTCTATAAATGCTAAAAAGGTATATTTCACCAATCTGAGTACTACCCCATCTGCCACTGCGATAGCCGTTTGGAATTTTGGAGATGGCTCCAGCGCCACATCATGGCATGCTGTTCATGAATATGCACAGCCCGGCAGATACATCGTTTGTCTGCGAATTTATCTGGGTCCAACATCAAATTGTGTAAGGGAAAAATGCGATACCATTTATATTCCTAATGCACCACCAGCATGTACCGAACTGTCGAGATATCATTTTGAAAGATTTGCCAATGATAATCAGAAATATACATTTACAGCTGATTATATTAATCCAAACTTACAATATACCTGGACCTTTGGTGATGGTACAGGAAGTCATGATCCCATTGCCATTCACCGTTATGTTCAACCTGGTGTATTTATTGCTTGCTTAACCGTTTGGCGTGGCCCTAATTGCGCTTCAACCACCTGTAAAGAAATACGGGTGCAACCACAGATCAATTGCGACACGGCTCATGTTTCCTATACCTACCAGCGTAATCTGCAGGTGCCCAATAAGATACAGTTTTTTGCAAACAGCAGCTTACCAATATTAGATCAAACCTGGACTATAACCAGGGTGGGTGGAACAGTTGCAACCCCTACCGTGATATTGCATCAAAATAACCCGGTTTATCTATTTCAGGATACGGGTTATTACAGGGTTTGTATAAGGGCCGTTCTTTTGGGAGGCTGTGTAAAAGAATATTGTAATTACATTCGTATTGAGCATGTATCTAATGCATGCGAGTTACAGGCATTTCCAAATCCGGCTTCAACAACAGTTAACGTAAATGTTTACTTAACCCAACCCGAAATGATTCATGCCTATGTGTATAACAGTTTAAATATATTGGTTTTAGATAAACATCAACAGGGATTCACGGGTAATAATTTAGTGAGTGTAAATATAAATAGTTTAAGCCCCGGACCATATACAATGAGATTGGTTTATGGAAACAGGGTCTGCTATGCCAGATTTCAAAAACTGTAATGATAGGGTTATTTAAAGCAAAAGCCTGTAACAGTCATGTTGCAGGTTTTTTTTGTTTTACCGCAGAGCGCGCTAAGGAGCAGAGAATGCAAAGTTCATTATTATCCGGCGACCTCTGCTTTTCTGTTTTCTGTGCATGAAATCAATTACCTCCCAAATAATTTATCCAGTTCCTCTTTTTTAAATTCAAGATAAGTAGGTTTACCATTTGCTGTGCTGCTTGGCATACTGCAATTGAACAAGTCATTTATCAAATTTTTCATTTCCTTTTCAGTTAAGGAAATACCTGCTTTTACAGATTGCTGCAAAGACAGGGTACGTAATAACTTTTCTCTTTTACTGAATTTAAGATCATTACTAAAATGTTTGTATTGCTCCAGCATTTTTTCTATGGCTGTTTTTTCATTACCCTGGTTTACATCAGCAGGTGTACCCTGTATCACAAAAGTATTGTTACCAAAGGGTTCCAGCTGGTAGCCTAAATGATTTATATCCGGCAATAAGTCTTTCAATAATACCGCATCCGCAGTCGTTAACTCTATTGTTGCAGGAAATAAACTCTGCTGAGTAGCCATCGGTTTCCCTTCTATGGCCAATGCAAAACGTTCATATAAAATCCGTTCATGTGCATTTTGCTGATGCACCAGATAATAACCTCTTTCGGTTTGCACAGCGATATAACTGTTATGCAGTTGAAAAAGATTCTCTGTTGTTGGTCGTTGCTGGTTGTTTATATGGTTCTCCCGGATACCTGTTGCCTCCCCATCGACCAACGGCCAACGATCAACGGGTACATGTTCCCTGGGTTCGTAAAAATCTTTCCAATGCCTCAGTTCACTTTTATTATCAACAAAATGTGATTGATTTTTTTTTGTGAATGTATTATACAATGAAGAGGATATAGCCGAAGATTTATTATCGTCTGTAAATGGTTTAGATACGGCATCCAGACTTTGTATAGATGCATCCAGTTCAAAATCCAAGGTAGGTGAAATGCTGAACTGTGCCAGTGCATGTTTGATGGCGCTTTGCACAAACGCATACACAATTTTTTCATCTTCAAATTTTATTTCCTGCTTGGTGGGGTGCACATTGATATCGAGCTGTGCTGGATCAAGATCAATGAATAAAGTATACATCGGAAAACTATCCTTTGCGATCATCTCATTAAAAGCATTCATCACAGCATGATTCAGGTATGCACTTTTAATAAACCGATTATTCACAAAAAAATACTGATCACCACGGGTTTTTTTTGCTGTTTCAGGTTTTCCGACAAAGCCATAAATATTCATGTAATCGGTCTGCTCCTGTACGGCTACTAATTTAGCCGCGTAACTATTGCCCAAAATCTGCACTATACGTTGCTTCATACTACCCTTCTCCAAATGAAAAACCTGCTGACCGTTGCTGGTGAAAGAAAAGAAAATGTCGGGGAAAGACATGGCCACTCTGATGAATTCATCAACAATATGTCTTAACTCAGCCGCATTGCTTTTTAAAAAATTTCTTCGGGCAGGTACATTAAAAAAAAGGTTTTTCATGGCAATACTGGTACCGGTTGACACAGCAACAGGTTCCTGTTTAATAACCTGGCTGTTTTCAATTTCAATAAAAATGCCGGTTTCATCTTCGGCACGTTTTGATTTTAATTCAACCTGCCCTACTGCGGCAATACTTGCCAATGCCTCGCCTCTAAAGCCCATGGTCCTGATCTTAAAGAGATCCTCAATATTTCTTATTTTGGAAGTAGCGTGCCGCTCAAAAGCCATTCTTGCATCAGTCTCACTCATTCCCCTGCCATTATCAATAACCTGTATCAATGCCTTGCCGGCATCATTTACAATCAACTTAATGTCATCGGCACCTGCATCAACGGCATTTTCCAACAGTTCCTTTACCGCACTGGCTGGTCTTTGAATAACTTCACCTGCCGCAATCTGGTTGGCGATGTTATCGGGTAATAATTGAATAATATCGGGCAAAATCCTGTAATTTAGAATGACAAAAATAACACATCCTTTCCACTATAAAATTTTTAACCCTTATGCGTAAATTTCAGCTGATCCTATTTCTTTTTATTAGCGCTCACAGTATAGCTCAACAGAATAAAGCCAGCATTTGGGTAGATAGTATATTTAAAACCCTAAGCCCCGACGAACAGATCGCACAATTGATGGTTGTGCGCTTATCAACCATTGATATGAGAACCAAGACGGTGACTTTTTATGACAGTGCAGTGGCTGAACTGGTAAAACAATATAATGTTGGTGGGGTTTGTCTTTTCCAGGGAAGCCCGGTAAAACAGGCCCATATTTTAAACAGTCTGCAGGCCATGGCAAAAACGCCCATACTGATGTGTATTGATGCCGAATGGGGGGTAGGGATGCGTATGATCGACAGTGTATTGCCCTTACCCCGACAAATGATGCTGGGGGCCGTGCAGGATTCTAATATTGCTTATCAATACGGCAGAATAGTTGCAGAGCAATGTAAGCGGGTTGGCATACAGGTTAACTATGCCCCTGTTGTGGATGTCAATAACAATCCCAATAACCCGGTTATTAATGATCGTAGTTTTGGAGAAGATAAATATAAAGTGGCGGCCTTTGGCATACAATATATGAAGGGTATGCAGGATAATGGCGTGATGGCCTGTGCCAAACATTTTCCCGGTCATGGTGATGTGGCCGTCGATTCTCACCTAGACCTACCCGTTATCAATAAATCTATGGTACAGCTGGAATCACTCGAACTGTATCCTTTCCGGCAGATCTTTAAAGCAGGGATTGGAAGTGTGATGGTCGCACACCTTTATATACCTGCCATTGACACAGCAGCAAACAGAGCCACTTCTTTATCAAAAAATAATGTCACCAATTTATTAAGAACCGAAATCGGATACCAGGGATTAACTTTTACCGATGCCCTGGGCATGCAGGGCGTAAATAAGTTTTTTCCGGATGGCGCCGCTTCTGTGGAATCATTAATTGCAGGCAATGATATGCTTTGTTTACCGGGTGATGTACCACAGGCCATTTTCAAAATCAAAGCCGCTATAGATAGCGGGAAGCTAAGCTGGGCCGATATTGAACGACATTGCAAAAAAGTATTACTGTCAAAATACCAGTATGGCCTTTCAAAACTACAACCCATAAATACCGATAACCTCACCAACGATTTAAACAGCAAAGTGCCTTTCATGCGTAAACTGATTGCAGAGAATGCCCTGACTGTTTTGAAAAAAACCGATGCCGGGTTTTTCCCTATGCCGGCTTACCTCAATCAGGAAAAAGCTGATGTGGTTTATGTAAGTATTGGAACCGGCAGTGATAATGCATTTGCCAGTCGCATGCGCAGCGATTATCAAGCAGATGTTATTTATTTCGATTATAAACAGGATTCTACAACAATTACGGCAACTGTTGATTCCATTAAAAAGCACTATAAAAAAGTGATCATTGGTATTCATGCTTACAACCGTACGCCAGCCAATAATTTCGGTATCAGTAAAAATGCCATTGATCTGGTAATTCAATTACAACAACATACCAATGCAGCAACATTTGTATTTGGAAATCCGTATGCCATTAAAAACTGGTGCGATGCAAAAAATATGATTGCCTGTTATGAAGATGACAGTATCATACACAACGCCGCAATAGATCTGTTACAGGGAAAGATTGGGGCCAAAGG
>CANNJE010000158.1 GCA_947504605.1 Chitinophagaceae bacterium | reverse complement strand
CTATTGGTGCAGCTTCCAATGAATACATAATCAACTTTTTGGCCTTGTATGGGGCTGCCTGCTTGCAACCCCATATATGCAATTGCTTTTTGAAAGGATGGTTTTTCATTCTCGGAAATATCATCTAAAACCGGAACAAACCCCGCAACAGAAATTCCCATTCCCGGGTTTGTGCCATAGGTAATCATTGGACTTATATCTTCTGCATTGATGTAAAGCTCTTTTTCAAAGGCAGCATCTTTGTCGCTGAAAAGTTTTTGCCATTCCGCAACAGCCACATTCCATTCTTCTCCTTCAGGTGCAAATTTTCTTCCTTTGATATAATTAAAAGTTGTTTCATCCGGAGCGATCAAACCGCAACGAGCTCCCATTTCAATACTCATATTACATATGGTCATTCTTGCTTCCATTGACAGGGCACGAATGGCGGATCCCGCAAATTCTACTGCATAACCGGTAGCACCACTTGCAGAAATTTTGGAAAGGATATACAGTACAATATCTTTACTTACCACACCCAGACCAAGTTTACCATCAATGTTGATGCGCATCAATTTTGGTTTTGTTTGCAATAAACATTGTGTGCTCATTACCATTTCTACTTCGCTGGTTCCAATACCAAAAGCGATGCTGCCAAAAGCACCATGTGTAGACGTATGGCTATCGCCACAAACAATGGTCATTCCCGGAAGCGTTAGTCCTAATTCAGGGCCTATCACGTGAACAATTCCCTGATAAGCATGGCCGAGATCGTATAATTCTATTTCATGTTCTGCACAGTTTTGTTGAAGGGTTTCTACCTGTATTCTTGATAAGGTTTCTTTAATGGGCAGGTGCTGATTTAGTGTTGGTATATTATGATCAGCAGTTGCAACGATTTGTTTTGGACGAAAAACTTTTATACCTCTTTTATTTAATCCAGCAAAAGCCTGGGGGCTGGTAACTTCGTGAATCAAATGTTTGTCGATATATAAAACAGCCGGCCCATCGGTAATGGTTTTTACCACATGTTTATCCCAGATCTTTTCAAATAATGTATTTGCCATTTATTGTTCTTAATAGTTTTTATGTTAATTATTTCAGGCAGCCACTTCTTTGTGTTGTTTGGCCATTTTTTCTAAATCAATGTCTTCAACTTCTTTTTTGCTATCAGCTACTTTCAAAAATTCGTCATATAAAATATCGATATCATTTCTGTGGTATTCGAAACCAATTTTTTGAAAACGGTAAGCCAAAGCACTACGGCCGCTTCTTGCCGTGAGTACAATTCTTGAACCATGTGCACCCACTTCTTCAGGAGCTATGATTTCGTATGTCTGGGTATCTTTTAAAAATCCATCCTGGTGAATGCCTGAAGAATGTGCAAATGCATTGGCGCCCACAATTGCTTTATTGGATTGAACGGGCATACGCATTGTATCAGAAACCAATTGACTGATGGGATTTAACTGTTGTGTTTTTATATTGGTATAATATCCCAATGCACTGTGTTGTTTCATGATCATTACAACTTCTTCTAGTGCAGTATTACCTGCTCTTTCTCCAAGGCCATTGATGGTGCACTCAATTTGTCTTGCACCATTTAGTACGCCTGCAATAGAATTGGCAGTGGCTAGTCCTAGATCATTGTGACAATGGCAACTGATGATGGCTTTATCAATATTCGGAACATGGTTTACCAGGTAGGCAATTTTTTCGCCATACTGATGGGGTAAACAATAACCTGTAGTATCAGGTATATTAACCACTGTGGCGCCTGCTTTAATAACTGCTTCTATTACACGGGCCAGGTATTCATTGTCTGTGCGGCCGGCATCTTCTGCATAAAACTCAACATCTGCCACCAGATTTTTTGCCCATTTTACACATTGTATGGCTCTTGCTAAAATATCATCCTGTGTAGAATTAAATTTAGACTTGATGTGAAAATCGGAAGTTCCTATTCCTGTATGAATTCGGGGATGCTGTGCATATTTTAATGCTTCGGCAGCTACTTCAATATCTTTTAGAACTGCACGGCTTAATCCGCAAACCGATACATTTTTGATTACCTTGGATATCTCATTTACTGATTCAAAATCGCCGGGAGAGGAGATAGGGAATCCTGCTTCTATGATATCAACACCTAATTCTTGTAAAGAGAGTGCTAATTCAACTTTTTCCTTTGTATTGAGCTTGCAGCCAGGCACTTGTTCGCCGTCACGCAGGGTGGTATCAAAAATGTGGACTTTTCCGTCTGCCATAATAATTTGTTGGATAGTATGTGATAAAAATGCTTGCGCTTATATTTGTAAACGGCATGGCTACAACTATAAGCTTGTCCAATTTAAATCAGAATGGAGGGGCCGAGAAAACAAAATCTACCCTTTTTTATGTCTTTTAAATGCACTAATAATTAGTTAAAATCAATGTGGTAAAGGGTTTTAAACAAAATGAATTACGATGTTCAACAGGACTAATGATGCTTTATTTCAACTCATAAAATCGCTCGAGAAGAGTGAAAAACGCAATTTCAAACTATTTGTAAAGCGAAATAGTGGCAGTGATGAACTTAAAAGTATCCAGTTATTTGATGCCCTGGACAAAATGAATGACTATAATGAGGCCGTTTTACTTAAAAAGAATCCTTCCATAACAAAGAGTCAGTTAAGTAATTTAAAGGCACTTTTATATAAACAAATTCTTGGGAGTCTACGTATCATAAAGGATGATAATAATATAGAGTTGCAGTTGCATGAATTGATGGATCATGCTCGAATTTTATTTAATAAGGGACTGTATTTGCAAAGTTTAAAAGCGCTGGATAAATTAAAAGTTCTCGCCAAAACGCATAACCAGGTTACTTACCTTCAACAGGTTTTGTTTTTCGAAAAAAAGATTGAGGTATTATACATCACCCGGAGTATTCAAAACAGGGCTAATTTGCTCACACAGGAAAGTGATGCTGTTTGCGATACTCTTTATATGGTGAACAAACTCTCTAATCTTTCGTTGCAACTTTATAGTTGGTATATACAGCATGGGCATGCCAGAAACAAAGGCGATGTGGAAAGTATTACTCAATATTTTGAAAGCAGTTTACCTGTTGATGCAAATAAGGTTACCGGGTTTTATGAAAAATTATACCTGCACCAAAGCTATTGCTGGTATGCTTTTATAAGGCTCGATTTTGTTCAATATTACCGGCAATGTCAGAAATGGGTAGATATATTTGAAGAATTTCCTGATATGTTAACCGTAGAAACTGCCAGCTATATTAAAGGGATGCACAATTTGATGAGTGCACATTTTGACCTCCGGAATGAAATCAAGATGGCAGAAACCATAAAAAAGTTTGAGCAGTTTGCTCGCACCAAAGCGGTAAAACAAAATCCCAATAGCCGCATCTTGGTTTATCAATACTTATATACTGCACGTATAAATTATCATTTTTTGCAGGGTAGTTTTGATGATGGGTTGCGTATGGTTCCTTTTTTAGAAAAGATGCTAAAGGAGTACGGACTTTATTTAGACGCTCATAGAGTATTGGTATTTTATTATAAAATTGCAAGTCTGTATTTTGGCAGTGGTAATAATAGCAAAGCGATTGACTATCTCAACCGTATCATCAACAATAAAGCAGATTTACGAACCGATCTACAGTGTTATGCACGTCTATTGCATTTGATAGCACATTATGAATTGGGTAATTTTGAACTCTTGGAATATCTGATAAAATCAGTTTATAGGTTTATGGCCAAAATGGAAAATCTTAGTAAAGTGGAAGAAGCCATTTTTGATTTTCTACGTAAGAGTTTTAAAGTTGGGGCACATGCATTAAAACCCGAGTTTGAAAAGCTGATTGTTAAGCTGAAAAAATATGAAGGCAATCCTTTGGAAGCAAGGGCATTTGCATATTTAGATATCATTTCTTGGCTGCAAAGTAAGATCAGTGGAGTTCAAGTGCAGGATGTCATAAAACAAAGAAATGCAGAAATGAAGCGGAATTTGTAATGAACTTATTGTTTATAAAACAAGTTTTTTGACTTACCTATTAGCTCTTTCCTCTCAACTTATAAACCAGGTAAGCAAATCCCGCAATTAAGTGTAGCATTACTATGCTAAAAATGATGATTCCGGTAGTATCCATTTATTTAATTTAGGCTGCAAATTCGGTGCTGCTGAAAGGAACCTTGGTAACCTTTGTTACATTTTGGTATTTAAGAGCAGCCTATCAGTTTCTAATCTTTTTTTTATACAAATAATTAATAATTGAACTATCATTAGGTTTTGTAGAATAGTTTTTGTAATCTTATTAAAAAACTATTTAGTATGATTATGAAACAGTTTAAACCTGCAATGTTGGTAATTACCGGCATCGCATTATCGGCACTTATTTCTGTAACAGGTTGTAATGCTGACAGTAAAAAATCTGAACCTGTTGTACCAACCAAAGATTCTCCTGTTGTAGCGCCTGCTCCTGCAACTACAGACACACCTAAGTTGGAGGACATGAACACCAGACCTGTTAAAACGCCTAATTAATCCGGCCAAACAAAAGTCTTTTTCCTTTCGGCAAGTATTATTAAAAATAGTATTTAGCCGGAAGGATTTTTTATTTTGATCTTCATCGTTTTGATAACTATTTTTTTTGATTTTCCCATACTGTGATTACGGGTAAGCATATGTATAACCCAATGTTCTATGCGGTGGTGCGTAGGAATAAGAAATGCTGCAATAGAAACAAAGATTAGCATTTCGTAAACCGGTGTATAATTCGTCAGTTTTAGAACATAGGGGTGTAAAAGCAGCGTAAGGTATTCAAACAAGATTAGCAGCGAAAGTATACCCAACACTTTTACGAGTTTAATATGGATTTTTATTCTACTTAATAAAAGGGTGAGCAGGAAAAATCCGGGAATAAATATTCCAATAAATAATAGCTGTAATTGTTTTCCTCTTTCTTTTTTTGCAATCTTTTTTTGTTCTTCTATTTCCTGTTGGCGTAACTGTTCATTGATGGATATCAACTGTACTTCTTTTATTCTTGTTCGGCTATTTATTGTATCATTCAGTTGTTTTAAAAAAGTCATGTACAATAATGCACTGTCCAGTTCATTGGCTTCCTTAAAATGATTGGTTAAAAATGTAACAGCATCCAGTTGTCTCGAAGTAAAACCGGCATTTTGTGCAATTGTATTGGATAAGGCCGCATAATAAGTTGCCGAATCTTTGTTGTTTGTTTCATGATAAAGTTTTGCCAGGCTAAGGGTAGCTTCACAAAGTACATCGTCGTCATTAGCTGCTTTAAGATAATTGATGGCCGATTGAAAATTTGTAAGGGCAGCGGAATAATTATTTTGTTTAAAATAGGTCTGCGCAATACCTGTTAATGAAGTGCCAATAAAATCGCCTTCATTCAATTTAAAAGCAATCTGCAATGACTTGTCAAAATAGATAAATGCAGAATCTACAATATTTAAATGATTGTATGTATCCCCCAAGTTAAGTGCAATATAAT
>CANNJE010000157.1 GCA_947504605.1 Chitinophagaceae bacterium | reverse complement strand
TTTGGAAAAACTATTATAAAAAATATGGTAGCTTTGAAATTGAAACAAACAAAAAACCTGTAAAGTCATTGCAGGATTATTAATTTAACCTGTAAGCTTTTTTTAGGACGAGTCAGAATTATTATTTGAAACGTAAAGCTAAAAAGTAAATGGTCAACCCCATGACAGCACATACTATCTGCTGTAGTCGTGGTCGGAGACCGGATGGCGGCAACTACCCACGGTGGCAAAAATTACGTTGCGTGTGCCACGCACCGAGGCAAGGGAACTGTGGTTAAGCTTTTATGAATTCAGTATAAGTAAGAATGTTTGTTTTGCCAAACTTTTTAAGTTCAAGTAAATCTTTGTCACCAGATATAAGATGGTTTGCCTTCCCATCTTTGGCAAGAGAAAGAAGAAAATTATCTTTCGGATCTCGGCATTCGTTTACTTCGGAACTAACAAGAATAAATTCTGCGTGCTTTTTAATAGAAGATATCAGCGCCTGTAAATCTTCAGATGAAAAATACTTTTTTAATTTGGTCCCATTACTCACTTAGACAAACTCGTCCAAGAGCGCTTTGTTAAACAGTAAAGTAATCTGAGTGTTTTGAAACAAGATGTCTAGTGCTGATAAATTTTTTGTGAGTAGAAAACTGATCCAAAGATTAGTATCAACAATAACTCGTTTATTTTTTGGCATAGCGCTTCGACCTTACACTTTCAACAGCTTTTGTTATTTCCTCTAATGAGGGGGGATTCTTGGCCGCTTTAGCACGTAAGCGCTTTACTACCTTCAAAAAGCCATCTTCTTCATCTCTTTTTATAGAAATAAGTTTCAGTTTTTCCAAATCTTTTAAAAGCTTGGTCGCTTTCGGATTTAATATGTTAACCTGGAAAGTCATACTCAAATATACTATAATTTCACTTTAATGAAGCCAAACTAGCATTTCTTCCAACACATAAACATACGCCCATACCTCAATATAGGCCAAAATTAAACTATTGATAATCATTGCTTCTTATGTCGCCTTTCAGAAATAAATCATCCAAAGGGCTAACAATATTTATCAATTTATCCTTGCTTGCTTGGGTATATCTTTTATATATCGGATGTCAATTCCTTTTTTATAGTAAGTGTGTGGGCAAAACTGTGGCGCAGGCTATGAAAACTAATTTTGCCCCCGCCTCGTTTTATGTACCAAGAGCCGAAAGAATTAACAATGAAATAATTGCCCACAGCAGGCAGCGGCGGCAAAAATTACGTAGCGTTTGCCACGCACCGAGGCAAGAAATCACCTTCATCCTTAGCCCAGCCCCCAAGGCAACAATTTTTATTTTACTCCTTTATATAACCTTCTTTTGAAAAGGCTCCGGCACGCATACTGCAATCATCTTTGATGGCAGTAATAATAAGGGTGTTTTTATTTACCTGCACTTTGTATTCTCCCATTTCGTCATTGCAGGGGCTGGAGCCATCTATTTTTTGTAATAGAATGGTATCGCCTTTTTCCTGAAAAGTCATGGTTTCTACTACGTTTTCTCCAATGCTGAGGTACACCGTATCTTTTTTAAATTCAAGCGAACCGTCCATGGGACCGGGTACATTAAACGTGCCCGACCACTTGGTATTGGTTAAAGTTTCTGAAGAAGTTGTTGGCCAAACAAAAAAGCCGGCGATGCATAATAGTTTTACAATCGTACCCATCATTTTATTTTTATACTATGAATGTAGGGAGAAAAATTGAAATGTAAACTGATATAGGGTTATTAAAATAAATGCAAGGGCAGGATAAATCATATAGGGAGGGGGGCAAGTTTAGGGATATGCTATTTCTAGGTGTCCAAAGACAGAATATATAAAGATACATTTATCTTTTATTATTCTAAATGAAATCTATCATGTAGCGAAATGTATGTTTTCATATGTAGGATGGGGGGGTACAGATACTTTCGCCGGAACTAAAACCAACTATTATGAAAAGAATTATCTTTTTGGCTGCATTTGTATCTGCTAGTTTTATTGCAGATGCACAAAAACAAGGATTACAAGGAACATGGTTTGCTACTTCTCAATTTGGATATCAGCAAACAAAATCGGGTACTACAACACATACTAATTTTACTATTTTACCCATTCTAGGAACTTTTGTTAAACCTACTGTAGCCATTGGTGCTGCTATTGGTTATGCAAGCGTAAAAGCTGAAACAGGATCTGTTACCAATGCTAACAGCGGATTGCTGGTAGTAGAACCATTGGTAAGAAAATATTGGAACGTTGCAGGAACTTTGTATTTCTTTGGTCAATTGGCTGCTCCCATTATTTCTGGTAAAGAAAAAGAAAGCGAATTAAAAGTTAGCCAGTTTGGTTTGGCAGCTTCAGGTGGTTTTGATATGGTTCTTGGTAAACATTTTACTGTAGAATTTTCTTACAACCTTGCTAATTTTTCTGTTACTACTTTAACTCCAAAAACAGGAGATAAAACAACCGTTACAGATTTTTCTTTGGCACATGTTGCTAATGTAGATCCAGTGTGGAACAATGCTTTGGCAGGAAGCAATCCTACACTTACTACACCCCTTTCTTTTGGATTTAAGTTTTTGTTTTAATTAGGTTTATGATAGCACAAAGGCCATTCCGAAAGGAATGGCTTTTTTTTGTTCTTTTTTTTATACCGAAGGAAAAGAAAACCCTTGAATAGCTAGGTTATGCCGGTGGTATTGCTTTGCTGGTATAAGGGTTGTATTAATTGCCGGCCGTAAAAAGGCTGTATAATAGTTTTATTTGTTTCTTTGCAGCACACTCAATATTGTTTTATGACTGCAGCGGATATAAACTTTCAACCCATTATTCAAAATGAATGGATCATTGCCCGGCCCCTAGAGCCGGATGATTTTGAAGATTTATATGCTGCGGCTTCAGACCCATTGGTATGGGAACAGCATCCTAATAAAAACCGGTATCAACGGGAAGTTTTTGAAAATTATTTTAAGGGCGCCATCGAATCGGGTGGCGCATTTTTGGTAAAAGATGCCAGTACCAATGAAGTGATTGGTAGTTCCCGCTATAGTGATTATAATGCCGCTGCAAATTCTGTGGCTATGGGTTATACTTTTTTTAAACGCAGTCACTGGGGCAGGGGCCATAATCATGCGCTAAAAACCGGTATGCTGAACCATATCTTTCAGTTTGTAGATACGGTTCAGTTTTTTATCGGAGCAGTTAACAAACGTTCACAAATTTCTATTGAAAGATTTGGTGCCATTAAAACCGGCGAGGAAGAAATGGCTTATTTTGGCGAAGCGCCCATACTCAATTTTGTATATACCATTACCAAAGTACATTGGTTAAATCTTAATAAATAACAGAAAGTATATTTATAAAAACAGCAGGTCAATATTGGCCTGCTGTTTTTATCGTTTTGTAAATGCCTTTATTTAGCCATCCACAGATTGTCTTTTTTATCTACATCGGGCACATACAAACTGCCCAGTACAATTTGTTGCATAGGTTTATTAGCATTGAATACCAGGGTTACCGGCTTCATTCCTTTTTCCCAAACGGCAATGCTACGGTGTAGTTTTTCGGTGCTGCCATCTGTGTAAGTAATGGTAAGATCAATAGGCACCGGTTTGGTTCCTTTAGAGGTGATGATGATCTCTTTTTTAGCAGCTTTAGCACTTACACTACTGATGCCCAGGTCGGGGTATCCGGTATCAAAGAACCATGCTTTCCAAAACCAGTTCATGTTTTTTCCGGCTCCCTCATTCATCGAATAAAAGAAATCCCATGGCAGGGGATGTTTGCCATTCCAGGTGCGGATATAATGGTGCAGCCCTTTGTAAAATACCTCATCACCCAACATGTCTTTTATATACAGATAACCCAGGCCGGGTTTTGGATAGGAGTTGATGAAAAAAGAAGTTTCGTTCTGATAATAAATTCCCTGAAGCATGGTAGACAAGGTCATGATGGGTGCATCCAATTCAGTACCGGCAGTCTTTTCATAAGCCGACATGCCAAATTCGTCAATAGAACCCGGCAGACCTTCTGTAGAAATAATCCATTCGCCAATGGTGGCCCAGCCTTCGTCCATCCATCCATATTTGGTTTCATTGGTGCCCATATAAAAAGGAAATATGGTATGAAATATTTCGTGCGAAGTAAGTTGAATACTTTCGGCACGGTCGGCAATGGGTTTGTCGTTTACCATCATTGGATATTCCATTTCATCCAGTCCGTCAAATACGGTTTCGTGGTTGTAGGGGTAAGGCCATTTTGGAAATTCGAAACTCATCATCTCCACCGTTTTTCTTGCATCATTTATTACATGGTAATAATCTTTATGCGCTGGATTATAAACGGCATCCACCCTTGTTCTTCTACCGGTGCTTTTATCTACCACCAGGCTGCTTGCCTGCCATATATAATGATTGCTGGTAGCAAATACAAAATCGGTAACATTGCTAGCTTTGTAGATAAATGTATTGATGGGGTTATCGGCTGTGATGTTGTTGTTTTTTAAATCGGTACTGTCGATGATGGTGCTGATGGCATCCATTTGTTCAGCGTCTTTTATCTTTTGGCAAATTTTTGCGGAGAGTACTTCTTTGCTGTTTGTGAGATCGCCTGTGGCCCACACTACATAATTTTTAGGTACACTAATGGCCACCTTAAAATCGGAGAAGTCGTTGTAGAATTCATAAGTGCCCAGATAAGGGGCCATGTTCCAGCCATCAATATCATCATAAACCGTTATCCTTGGAAAAAAGTAAGCGATGAAATAAGCGCCGGGTTCTATTTCGCCGGTGCGCAAGTGTGAGGTACTGTTGAGGGTATAAGAAAAATCTATTTCTACATGGTTTTTGTTTTTAGGCAAAAGGCTTTTAATGGGAACAGTCATGTTGGCTCCGTCTAAAAACACTTTACCCATGTTCTGTAATTCATTGTTGATGGATATTTTTTGTATGGCCATTCCTTTACTGATATCCTGTTCTTCAAAAGGGATAGCCCTCATAGCGCCTGCTTTGTAAATATTGGGATAGAGTTTAAAAACAAGTTGCTTTAAAGTGTCGGGACTGTTATTGGTATAATCAATTACTACGGTACCGCTTAGCAGCCTTGTTTCAGGAACAAAATTTACTTTGATATCATAGTTGGCGTAATTCTGCCAATAGTTGTTGCCGGGTTTTCCATTTTCGGTACGGGTGCCTTTTGCAAAAGCTGCTTTAATATTTCTGGGAGCGGGTAGGTATCCCTGAGAAAAACTATTGAATGAAAAGCATACCAAAACAAGGCTGAAAAGGAATTTGATTGGGTTCATAATTTAATATTAATGAAAAAAGGGGATAGTAGTAATCGGTTATTTAATTAAAGTTAATCTTTTAATTCTTTATGAATCAGCCGTTTGATTTGCCCTATTTAGTGATGGGCTTTATGATGACCGCAGTCATCTGTTTAGCTGCCTGCCGTTATCAATAATAGCACTGGTTTTTAGTAACCTTGTTGTCTCAAATCTGTGCGAAGCTGCAGTTAAACTGTATCTGAATTATACTCCATTCCCTTTAAAAGGCCCGCCAATAAGTTCATGTTTCCCATGATTTAAATTCCATTCTCTACAAGAGATAAAAAAAATTTGATCACCTGTAAATTT
>CANNJE010000156.1 GCA_947504605.1 Chitinophagaceae bacterium | reverse complement strand
TTTTTTGATGTAACGCTAAAAGCAGGCAATATTGCAGGCGTAGCCGACAACCATTTATTCAGCTGGTTTGCCAAACTGAACAATAGCTTTAAACTTCCAAAAAACTACAGTTTACAATTCACCGCAGACTACCAAGCCAAAACCATTTTACCGGTCAACAGCGGTCGTGGAGGCGGAGGTGGAATGTATGGTGGGGGTATGTATGGACAAAGCCAAAACATAGCCCAGGGATACATAAAGCCCGTTTATGGCGCCGATATCTCTTTGAAGAAAGAATTCCTTAAAAACAATGCAGCTTCTCTTACACTGCAGTTTAATGATATCTTCCGCACAAAAACTTATGAAACCCATGCAGAAACCGCTTTTTTTGTACAAGACAATTATCGCCAGAGAGACCCACAAGTACTGCGCCTGAATTTCAACTGGAGGTTTGGTAAATTTGACGTGGCACTCTTCAAACGCAAGAACATGAAAAGTGAGATGGATAATATGCAGGGAATGGGACAGTAAATAATGCCAAGGCTTCAAAAAAGCAGAAAGATTAATAGCCCTTTAGTCAGATAAATAGGAATTTTAGATGCCTAAGTACAGCCTTTGTTTTTTCAAAGTCAAGATTTTTTATAGATTTCAAAAACTCATATTGTAAAATAGAATATTTACGCCCCCATGACAAGGTCTCGTGCCCATAACAGATATAATTTAACCGCTTGTCGCGATTAAAAAAATAATCTCCATGAACAGAACTAAACCCCCCATCCTCATAATCTGCAATAACAATATCAAAGTATTTTTTTTCTACCTTTTTCGAAAGAAACCATTTCAAATTATGATCCCAATCTGCCTGTGCTTTATACTTTAAATTAAAATCACCCACTTTCTCAAATACTGTTTTTCTTAAAAAAATAGCCTGATGACATATATTTTGATCCAGTATTTTTTTTGTGGTAAATACTCCATCATAAAAACCATCAAATCTTTTGCTATGAACATTACCATATATTACTTCAACCAAATTATCTTCTTTAATGAACGCTGCTAGCTGTTTAAGAACTTCTGTAGAATACAATGCATCATCACTCCCCAAAAAAAATAGCCAGTCCCCTTTTGCCATTTTTATACTTTTATTCATTGCGTCATAAATTCCATTATCCTTTTCAGAAACCCATTTTATATTAGCTGATAAAGCGGCATACTTTTTAACTACAGATAGGGTGTCATCTGTAGAAATGCCATCAACAATAAGAAGTTCAAATTGCTGGCATGATTGATTTATTACACTTTCTAAAGAAGCTGAAAGTGTTTTAGCTGCATTAAATGTTGGAATAATAATTGAAAAAAGTGGACTTGTCATTTTATATAAACCAGAATTTTCTGTCTACCATAATTGCATTCAGGTTAGTATTTGCATATTCATAATACCCTTTCGCAACCAGAAAATCAATCAATTCACTTCTTCTGGCTCCAGCACCAACCGGAGAATATTCGGCAGCCTCCACACAGATAACTTTAGGACGGGAATTTTCAAAATCTATTGACTGAAGTATCTGAAAGTCCATCCCTTCTACGTCAATACTCATAAAATCCGGAAATTGATTACCAAAATATTTTTCCAATACATCCGCAATTGTGATCAATTTTATTTTCTGAACAGCTTTTAAAGTTTTTTCTTTAGAAACCATAAAATCACATTCCTCCTTAGAAAAAGTACTGAGGGTATTATCTTCCATTATATAAAAATCCAGCTCCTCCTCTTTGTTGCTTATCCCTATATTTAAATTGATATCCTTAGGCCTGTTGGTTATGAACTGCTTCATTAATTGGGGATTGGCTTCAATATTGATTCCGCGACTTCCCTTTTTATAAAACAAAGCGGTGTTACTTAAAAAAAAGGGATCATTGGCTCCAATGTCTATATAGGATGGATTTTTTACTCCCCTTAATGTAAAGATATATTGAATGAGCAAATCCTCTCCGCACTGCGAATAAGATTTCTTATATCCCCCTAACCCTAATATTTTTTTTAATGTTGATTTTATTTTTAACCCAGACATATTTATGATTATTTTTTTACTGCAAATAAAACATCGCACCAAGCCAAACGTTCTTTGTTTAAATAATTTAAATTATAGATATCCATAATTGCATAATCCAGCCCCCTCATGAGCATCTCTATTTCCGAAAACAACTTTTCATTTTTATAAATTTCTATAAACTCAGCTTCAACGTACAGGTATTTTATTTTCTTCTCTTTGAGCAAAGGCTCCAACCCCTTCAAGACGTTGTAACTATTTCCCTGTGTATCAATTTTAATTAAATCAATCTCACTTACCCCATGCTGCAAACAGTATTCACTTAATTTAACTACATCAACCGTTTGAGTCGATTTTTTTTGGGTAAGGTTATTAATATGTTCATCTACTGATGCACTTTCCAATAAGGAATTGGTTTCATCAAATGCATTTACATTAAAACTGGCTTCCCCTGTATAATCTGAAACAGCAGCATTATTAAGTCTGATATTTGATTGTTGACTAAACTTTAAATTCAGAAAATCAAAAGCCTCGCTGGATGGTTCAAAACAATGAATATCGATGGCTGCATTAATATGCAATATCTCATCAATAAAATTCCCTTTAAAGGTACCTATATCAAAAACCGTTTTAAAAGTACCAATCTCAGCCTTTAATCGTTTTGTAAAATGTATAGGTTCTTTTCCTCGGGCATTCTTTTTCCCGAAAATTAGTTGCTGTAATTTTTTCGCTATTTTTTTAACCATTTCTCCTACAATACTATTTACTAATTATATTTAAAATGCAATTTATGCTGATAATGGATACCAACTGATTGCTCTTTCCTGCAATTATATTAGTTTGCAAACACTTTTTAATACTGAATATCAATAATTTCGCAAAAATAGCTTTTAAATCGCTTTTATTCACTTTAGCAACCATCAATGTCTCAAATAAGAAAAAGAAGTTTAAAAGCTGCCACATGGATTTATCTGGGCTTTCTTATTGGTGCACTTAATACTTATTTACTAACCCACAAAAACTGGTTTGAACCAAATGAATATGGATTAACCCAGGGGCTGATCCAAATTGGTTTACTCATTTTTGCATTCTCAACACTAGGAGTTCCTACATTTTTATATAAATTTTTCCCCTATTATGAAGATAATATTGAGCAAAAGAAAAATGACATCTTAAGCATTGCATTGATTATTTCCCTTATTGGATTTATTATCACAGCTGTTAGCGTCTATTTATTTCAGCCCCTGATCATTCAGAAATTCAGTAAAAATTCGCTGCTGCTAGTCAACTATTTTTACTGGACCATCCCCTTTGGATTCTTTATTTTATTGTATAATATTCTGGAAGCTTATGCTTATGGATTTCACAAAGGAGTTTTAACTAGCTTGCTGAAAGAAACTATTTTAAGGTTATATACCTTGATCGTAGTGCTACTCAAAGTTTTCGACTTAATCAGCTTTCATACATTTATCATACTTTTTTGTTTTCAATATGCAGCCATAAGTATTATCCTGATTCTTCATTTACATAAAGAAGGTAAACTATGGCTAAGTTTTAAAATAAGCAGGGTTACCATCAAATTCAGGAAAAAGATTTTTGCAATTATTTCTTTAACCTATATAGTAATTATTGTTGGCACGCTCAGAGGAAGTATCGACGCATTGGTACTTGCATCAAAAATCAATCTGGAAGCAGTAGGGATTTTCGGATTTGCTGCATATATGGTAGCATTACTCCAAGCTCCTCTTAGAAGTATTGTAGCAGTTACAATCCCTATTTTAGCAAGAGCATGGAAACAAAAAGACCATCATGAAATAAGCCGTATATACAAACGCTCTTCTATCAACCTTCTTACATTTTCTTTGTTTGTATTTTTTTGTATCTGGCTAAATTACAATCAAGCTATAGAGTATTTCGCCATTAACCCAAAATACCTGGAAGCCAGATGGGTCTTCTTTTTACTCGGCATCATGAGTATTGTAGAAATGGGGACTGGGGTAAACGGTCAGATTATAGCTACTTCATCTCATTGGAGATTTGAGTTATGGACGAGTCTATTACTCACTATACTAATCATCCCCTTGAGTTATTTGCTTACGGTGAGATATGGTCTAATAGGTCCGGCAATCGCCAACCTTGTTTCATTTAGTATTTACAACTTTGTAAGGTTTTGGTTTCTGTGGAAGAAATTTAACATGCAGCCTTTTTCTAAAAAAACGGTAGAAGTTATATTGATTGCTGTTTGTATTTATGCGGCTGTATACTTTTCAACTGAATCAATACATGGCATTGGTGGATTGTTTATCAGAACAATTGCATTCTCCTCCCTATTTATGATATTCGTATATGTACGCAATATTTCTCCCGACCTTAAGCCTATAATAAATACTGCATTAAAGCGGTTGGGATATAAAAATAATATGCCTGAATAATTGAGTACCCTTTCTATTTTATGTAATCCAAAAACAATTTAACGGCTTCTAATTTTTTATCATCCAGTTTGTAATCGATATTCTCCGTGTAATATTTTTTCATGTCATATTCCGGAAAATCAATAGTAGCTACAATTTCATCGATATGATTCAACCCTTCTGAAGTGGCCGTATTAAATGACTGAATAAAATCAACAGGCAATTTTTTATTAGACACCCAGGCCGCAAATACAAATGGCAAACCCGTCATTTCCTGCCAGGAAGATGCAAGATCATAGATATAAGTTGAAAGAAGCCGCTGACGCAGTGCCCTGTCGCCGATAACCAATCCCGCAGTAGTTCCTTTAATATTTTCCTGATACCCACTATTGGTATCTATCAGCTTGGGCGCTATTTTCCAATGATGCAGAAGCAATACTTTTAGCAAAGCTGCAGAAGTTCGGCTTTGATAATCTACCAGAATGGTTTCAATTTCATTTAAAGGCACTTCGCTAAAAAGACATACGCTGGCTACTGCCTGACTTGCCCCTATACAATAATCAGAAACAATATGATGCTCTTTTAACTGAGGAATTACCGCCACAGGAATAAGGCCCAGATCAATTTCGTTTT
This sequence comes from Chitinophagaceae bacterium, assembly GCA_947504605.1. Taxonomy (GTDB): domain Bacteria; phylum Bacteroidota; class Bacteroidia; order Chitinophagales; family Chitinophagaceae; genus Ferruginibacter. Next base: position 584 of record CANNJE010000156.1, on the reverse strand, counting down.
TCAGAAGCTTTGCAGCAATATTAGCTGGATAGTCTGATACCAATTCAATCTGATCTACCATGCTGCCATTTTCGAACCCAAATACAAGCGGTTTGGTATTTAAATAGCTTACCGCCCCCACCCTTATTTTTCTTTCCAATTGGTTTATATTAATTTCGTGGCAAATTTACTTTAATCCCAATTACAAAAATGCAACTATCTCCACTTACCGCAGTTTCTCCAATTGATGGACGTTATCATAAAGCAACCAGCTCACTGGCCGATTATTTCTCGGAATTTGCACTAATTAAATACCGGCTAAAGGTGGAAGTAGAGTATTTCATTTCCCTGGGCGAAAAGAAGTTTTTTAAAAACAATGCTAAACTAAACAGCCAGTTAAGGCTGCTGGTTAGCAATTTTAGTATCGAAGATGCGATTGTAATAAAAAATACAGAATCTATTACCAACCATGATGTAAAAGCAGTAGAGTACTTCTTAAAAGGCAAACTGGAAGAATTGGGCGCTGGAGAAATAAAAGAGTGGGTACATTTTGGCCTCACTTCGCAGGACATCAATAACACCGCAATCCCCATGCTCTGGAAAGA
>CANNJE010000155.1 GCA_947504605.1 Chitinophagaceae bacterium | reverse complement strand
CATTTCCTGGGCGGAAGGGAGAAAAAGTACATCACAGCCGGCTGATTCCAAAAAAATGATGTCCTTTTCTAGGGTTACGGGATATTTCTCGAAATCTGCCGCATTGTTAAATTGGGTAGGGTTCACAAAAATGCTGCAAATGCTAATGTTCATTTGTTGTTTCGATTTGTTAATCAATGATATATGGCCTTCATGTAAAGCACCCATCGTAGGCACAAAACCAATTCTGAATTGGCACTTTTTAAAGAGGGCGATCGTTTTTTTTAAATCTTCTATATGTTTAATAATGATCATTTCTAGGAAGGTTTTATGGCTGTAATTGCTTGTTTAAAGGTAGTTTAGTTAAATTCCTGTACTTTTGCACTCCATTTTAAGATTTTTATCAGGAATTAGCACTAACATAGTAAATATGTCTACAAAGAAAAGAATTTTATTTATTGCCAATGAAATGTCACCTTACCTTGAACTTACAGAATTTGCAGAGATTGTAAATAAGCTGGCAGTACTTTCCAACGACAGCAATATGGAAGTAAGGTGCATCATGCCAAAATTTGGTGTGATCAACGAGCGCAGACACCGTTTGCATGAGGTGGTGAGGTTATCCGGCATTAATGTTACAATCGACAACGATGATTATCCACTTACCATTAAAGTGGCTTCATTACCAAACGCAAGATTACAGGTTTATTTTCTTGATAACGAAGACTTTTTTAAACGCAAATCTATTTTCGCAGATGAAAACGAAACATGGTTTGACGACAATGGATTGAGAACCGTTTTATTCTGTAAAGGGGCACTTGAAACGGTTAAAAAATTCGGATGGCCTCCAGACATTATTCATTGTAGCGGATGGATGACAGGTTTGATTCCTATGTTTATTAAAACAGCTTATAAAAAAGAACCGGTTTTTAGTCATAGTAAAATTGTATACACGATCGGAGAAACGACGTTCAAAGACAAACTGGGCTCCGACTTTTCAAAACTAATTGCTATTAACGATCATGTTACTAAAACAGACCTGGGGGTTTACAGTGATAATAACAATGTAGCTATGTTTAGAGGTGGTGCTACTTATGCGGATGCAGTGACTTTTGGTGCAGAAAAAATCGACAAAAAATTAGTGGAGGAATTCTCGAAAGTAAAGGGTAAGAAAATTCTGAAGTTTAATCCCGAAAGTGATTTAACAGACTATTTACAATTATATACCGACCTTGCCAAATAGTTAAGAATCATACCTTTTTATAAAATATTTTATTTGTGTTTAAAAAACTTTTACCAATAACCCTGCTGAGTTATTTTCTTGTTGTTGTTATAAACTTTGGATGTACAAAATTGGATACCACTACTTTAGGAAGTGATTTAATACCTGCTGTAGACAATGTTCATACTTTCTCTACAACGCTGGATATCAATACAACCCAGGGATATTTTAACGATAGTTTTAAGATTTTTAAAACAGAAAATAATGTATTGGGTTATACCAATGATCCAATATTCGGACAAACCGAAGCCAATATTTTCCTTCATCCCAAACCAACATTTTATCCTTTCTATTTTGGTAATGCAGGCGATACACTGGTAGGGGTAGACTCTGTGGTACTTTGCCTTAGTTACAAAGGTTCATGGGGCGATACCAATCAATTACAAACCTTATCTGTTTTTCCAATCAATGATCAACCATTTGCAGATTCCGTATTTCAATACAAGGATATCCGCTATCAACCAACTTTAGGCTCATCTATCGGTTCAAGGGTAATTGATATCAGAAGACTTAAAGACAGCGTTAAAATTGCGTGGGGGAGAGATTCTGTGATCAACCAGATTCGTATCAAACTCAGTAGCAGTTATGCCAATTCCCTTTTTGGAAGGGATAGTACCAAAGCTGGTTTAACCAATAACAATGCTTTTTACAACGATTCAATCCACAGAAGATTTTACAACGGGTTTGCTGTAAAAGCCGGAGGATCTGCCAATGCATTAATGTACATAAATCTTACAGACGCTACCACCAGGCTGGAAGTTCACTTTAGAAAAAAGATTACAGGTACGGGGAAACTGGATACCGTTTATAATTCATTTAAAATTGCAACAGACGACTATGCAACGATTATTCCGTCTGCAACATCCAACTATATTAAAAGGAACTGGAGTGCTTCGGTACTTAATCCTGCTGCATCAGATTTGTATTTGCAATCAGGACCTGGTACATACGCCAGTTTAAAAATCCCCGGTTTAGATACACTTACCAACAGAATTGTACACAGAGCACAGATTAGCATTGAGCAGATTCCTGATAACCCTGTTACAGATAGCATTTTCTCTGTTCCAGCCTATGTTTATTTAGATCTGAAAGATACGGGTGTTACTAAATGGAAGCCTATTTATCATGATCTTAGTCCGAGCAGTACTTATGATCCTGATTATAAAAGCGGATTCCCTTATTATCCAAGCGATGGAACGATTGATTATGCCTATTTTGGTGGGTTCGCCCGCAAAAGAAACAATGTGCTTGGGCAGAGTGTTTATTATTACGATTTAAATGTAACTCGATATATACAAAAATTGGTAACAAAGGGTATTCCAAATTATGAAATGCGTTTATTCGCCGGTTTTCGGATATTGTATCCTCAGCATGGCACAGCCCTTTATCCTGCCACAGCTATAGCACTTGATAATCCGCTCGCTTATGGAAGGATTAAGATTAAGAGTGGATCTTATCCTGATCCGCAAAAACAAGTAAAAATGCGAATGACCATCATCTGGTCCAAGCTTTAAGTAATAAAATTCAAAGTCCTTTTGATTATTTCAAAAGGACTTTGTTCATTAACATAAGCCCCCTTATATTTGCACATTCAAAAATTATATATATGCCTTATTTATTTACTTCAGAATCTGTTAGTGAAGGACATCCGGATAAAGTAGCAGATCAGATCAGCGATGCGCTGATAGATAATTTTTTAGCTTTTGACCCAAGCAGTAAAGTTGCCTGCGAAACACTGGTAACAACCGGACAGGTAGTTTTGGCTGGTGAAGTAAAAAGTAAAGCTTATTTAGATGTACAGGAAATTGCACGTGGTGTTATCCGTAAGATAGGATATACCAAAAGTGAATATATGTTTGAAGCAAACTCTTGCGGTATCCTTTCTGCTATACATGAGCAAAGTAGCGATATCAACCAGGGCGTTGATCGTAAGAAGAAAGAAGAGCAGGGTGCAGGCGATCAGGGTATGATGTTTGGATATGCAACCAACGAAACAGATAATCATATGCCATTGGCATTGGCTTTATCGCACGATATTTTAATTGAACTGGCTGCTGTGCGCAGAGAAAATAAACAAATTAAATACCTGCGTCCTGATGCTAAAAGTCAGGTTACTTTAGAGTACGACGACAACAACCAACCAACCAGAATTGATGCGATCGTAGTTTCTACTCAGCACGATGATTTTGGAAAAGACGATGTGATGCTGGCTAAAATCAAAAAAGACATCATCAATATTGTTATACCAAGGGTTAAAGCAAAATATACCAAATACGCTCACCTTTTTAATAATAAAATTCAATACCATATTAACCCTACCGGTAAATTTGTTATTGGTGGCCCACACGGTGATACGGGGCTTACAGGTCGTAAGATCATTGTAGATACCTACGGTGGTAAAGGTGCTCATGGTGGTGGTGCATTTAGCGGTAAAGATCCAAGTAAAGTAGATCGTTCTGCAGCATACGCAACCCGTCATATTGCTAAAAATCTGGTAGCGGCTGGTTTGTGTTCAGAAGTGTTGGTACAGGTTTCTTACGCTATTGGTGTTGCAAAACCAACCAGTATTAACGTAGTTACTTACGGTACAGCAAAAGTGAAATTGACAGACGGCCAAATCGCTGATAAAATTATGAAAATGCCATGTTTCGACATGCGTCCCTATTTTATTGAGCAACGCCTTAAATTACGCAATCCAATTTACAGCGAAACCGCCGCTTATGGTCATATGGGCCGTAAAAACGAAGTGGTTGAAAAAATATTCACTTCACCTGATGGAAAATCTATCAAGAAAAAAGTAGAATTGTTTACCTGGGAAAAACTGGATGCAGTTAAAGAAGTAAAAAAAGTTTTCGGACTTAAATAATAGTCAACATTTTTATCCTGTGTAATCAGGAAATTGATTAAACCATAAGTTTGAAAAAGCTTATGGTTTTTTATTAGCGCTAATAAAACCTAATTTTGCAAAGTGAAAAATTTCAGACAACAACATCATCGCCCCAAAAAAAATACACTGGTCGTAGGAAGAGCCGCAGTAATTAAAGCAATGCAGGAAGGCAAACAGCTGGATCGTATCTATATGCAGGCAACCGTGCATGGCGAAGTGATCGATGAGATTAAACTATTGGCAGCCGAGAACCTCGTGCCAATCAATAAGGTTCCGGTAGAAAAGTTAAACAACCTCAATGTGAGCAATCATGAGGGTTGTGTGGGGTTGATTTCCAAAATTCAATTTCAGGACCTGCAGCAGGTCATTTCATTTGTGGTAGAAAATGGCGAAGTACCACTTTTCTTAATATTGGACGGAATAACAGATATACGCAATATTGGAGCTATAGCAAGAAGTGCCTATGCACTGGGTGTTCATGCATTGATCATTCCTGAAAAAGGAATTGGTGCTTTAAATGAAGACGCCATCCTTACTTCTGCAGGTGCATTGGAGAAAATAGCTGTATGCCGTGTACAAAGTTTAATGAAAGCGGTGGATGATCTTCACATGAATGGTATCCGTGTTTTTGCCAGTGAAATGACAGCCACCAAAAAAAGCTTTGAATGTAATTTTTCAGAACCCTCTGCAATCGTAATTGGAGGAGAGGAACATGGTGTTTATCCTGCACTGATGAAAATCTGTGACGAACAATTCCAGATTCCTATGCCGGGTGATTTTGAATCATTAAATGTTTCGGTAGCTACCGGTATCATTTTATATGAAGCCATGAAGCAAAGACTGTAAAGTCAATGATATGACGGATAACAAAAAAGTTAAACTGATAGAATGTCCCCGTGATGCCATGCAGGGCTGGGCACATTTTATTCCTACAAACAAGAAGATTGCCTATATCAATGAATTGCTTAAAGTAGGCTTTGATACATTGGATTTTGGCAGTTTCGTTTCACCCAAAGCCATTCCGCAAATGGCGGATACAAAAGATGTTATTAGCGGTTTGCAATTGAAAAACAGTCCAACCAAATTGTTGGCAATTATTGCCAATGAAAGAGGCGCAGCCGATGCTGTGCGCTATGATGAAATTACTTACCTGGGTTTCCCCTTTTCCCTTTCCGAAACTTTTCAAATAAGAAATACCAACGCTACGATAATGGAGTCTTTAAAGAGGGTAGAAGAGATACAGAATCTTTGTGTTAAAAATAAAAAAGAACTGGTCGTCTATTTGTCAATGGGATTTGGAAATCCTTATGGAGATGCCTACAATGAACAAATCGTTTTTGACTGGGCGAATCAATTAATAAAACTGGACATAAAAATACTTTCACTAGCCGATACAGTAGGACTTGCAACAGCAGATCAGATACACAGGGTAACCAAATATTTGGTGGATGCTTTGCCTGATATTGAAATAGGCGTTCACCTTCATTCTACAAGTTTCAATTGGAAAGAAAAAGTAGATGCGGCTTTGAATGCAGGATGCAAACGTTTT